>JAMWZF010000108.1 GCA_024304875.1 Paracoccaceae bacterium | reverse complement strand
GGGAGCTGGCGAACATCGACAAGAAGGACCCGCCCCGGGTCTGCCTTCTTGATTTCGACCTTCAGTTCGGCTCGGCCTCGACATACCTCGACCTGCCACGCCGCGAAGCGGTGTTCGAGATGCTGTCGGATACGCAGTCGATGGATGCCGAAAGCTTCCTGCAGGCCCTCCTGTCGTTCGATGACCGCCTGCACGTCCTGACCGCCCCGATGGAGCTCATTCCTCTCGATCTGGTGTCCTCCGAGGATATCGGCAGGGTGATCGACATCGCGCGGCAGAACTTCGACTACGTCGTCATCGACATGCCCTCGACCATCGTGGAATGGAGCCAGACGGTCCTAGAGGCCGCCCATGTCTACTTCGCGATGATCGAGATGGACATGCGCAGCGCTCAGAACACCCTGCGGATGAAACGCGCGCTCCAGGCAGAGGACCTGCCCTTCGAAAAGCTGCGGTTCCTGCTGAACCGCGCACCGAAGTTCACCGACCTCACTGGCAAGAGCCGGGTCAAGCGACTGGCCGAGAGCCTTGGCATATCGATCGAGGTGCAGCTGCCCGATGGCGGCAAGCCGGTCGCCCAGAACGCCGACCACGGGATCCCGATGGCCGAGGGCGTGGCCAAGAACCCGCTCCGCAAGGAAATCATGAAACTGGCCGCCTCGATCCATGCGGTCAACAAGGCCGAGGCCCACGCAAAGTAAGACGGCGACAGGAACAAGGACTGAGACGCGATGTTCTCCAAGTACAAGAAACAGGGCACCGAAAAGCCGGCTCCCGCCGCAGGAGCCACGCCCGCGGCCAGGGTCGAGACACCGGCCAACATCACCCAGATGCCGAAGGCGAGCGCGCCCCGCAAACCCGCGGCGCCGACCCCGCAGGACAAGGAGAAGAAGCGCAAGGAGCGGCTGGGCGAGATCAAGCTCGACCTGCACAAGGCGCTTCTGGACAACCTCAACCTCGCCGCTCTCGAGACCGCCTCGGAGACCGAGCTGCGGACCGAGATCAACGCCATCGCCTCCGAGACGCTGGAAGAGATGGGCGTCGTGCTCAACCGCGAGGAGCGCCAGACCCTGAACCAG
The DNA here is from genome assembly GCA_024304875.1 of Paracoccaceae bacterium. Classification (GTDB taxonomy): domain Bacteria; phylum Pseudomonadota; class Alphaproteobacteria; order Rhodobacterales; family Rhodobacteraceae; genus JAMWZF01. The sequence goes on along the minus strand of JAMWZF010000108.1, from coordinate 7,882 downwards.
GACCTCTTCTTCGAGGTCACCGGTCTCGGCCCGCTCGAGCCGCTGCTGAAGGACGACGACGTCAACGACATCCTGATCAACGGCCCGCACCAGATCTTCGTCGAACGGGCGGGCAAGCTCATGCTGTCGGACGTGACGTTCAAGGACGAACGGCACCTGATGCGCATCATCGACAAGATCGTCTCGGCCGTCGGCCGGCGCGTCGATGAATCGAACCCCTATGTCGACGCCCGCCTTGCCGACGGCTCGCGCTTCAACGCCATGGTCCCGCCGGTCGCGGTGGACGGCTCGCTCGTCTCGATCCGGAAGTTCAAGAAGGACAAGCTGGGGATCGACGACCTCGTCCGCTACGGCGCCTTCACCGAGGAAATGGCCGCCTATCTCGAGGCCGCGGTCTCGACCCGGCTGAACGTCATCGTCTCGGGCGGTACGGGCTCGGGCAAGACGACCACGCTCAACGCCCTGTCGTCCTTCATCGACAACTCCGAGCGGATCCTGACGATCGAGGACACGGCGGAACTCCAGCTTCAGCAGACCCACGTCGGCCGGATGGAATCCAAGCCGCCGAACGTCGAGGGCAAGGGCGCAGTCACCCAGCGCGACTGTCTGCGGAACGCCCTGCGGATGCGGCCCGACCGCATCATCGTCGGCGAGACGCGGGGCGAGGAAGTCATCGACATGCTCCAGGCCATGAACACCGGTCACGACGGCTCGATGACCACGATCCACGCGAACAGCGCCCGCGACGGCATCTCCCGGCTCGAGAACATGATCTCGATGGCCGGGATCGAGATGCCGATGAAGGCCATGCGCGCCCAGATCGCCTCGGCCGTGAACCTGATCGTTCAGGCCTCGCGCCTTCAGGACGGCTCGCGCCGGATGGTCTCGATCACGGAAATCACCGGCATGGAGGGCGACGTGATCTCCATGCAGGAGGTCTTCCGCTACCAGCGCATGGGCATCGGCCCGGACAACAAGATCATCGGACATTTCACCGCCACCGGCGTCCGGTCGCATTTCTCGGAGCGCTTCAAGCTCTGGGGCTACGACCTGCCGGCGGCCATCTTCGAACCAGTGGCGGCACAATAACATGGCGATTTCTGCGGAACCGATCATCTACGGCCTCATCTTCGTTGCCGTCCTGGTCCTCGTCGAAGGCATCTACCTCACCGTTTTCGGCAAGAGCATCTCGCTGAATTCCAAGGTCAACCGGCGTCTGGCTCTCATGGAGAAGGGCGGCGGCCGCGAAGAGGTACTCGAGCAGCTCCGCAAGGAGATGAGCCAGCACCTCCGGTCGCAGTCGATCCCGCTCTATTCGATCCTGGCCTCGAAGGCGCAGAAGGCCAACATCGCCTTCTCGCCCAGCCAGATCCTGATGCTGATGGGCGTGCTCGCGGTCATGGCCTACGTCGGCCTGACCGCCGGCACCGCCGCCTCGACCCCGGTGCGGATCGCCGTCGCGCTCGGCATGGGCGTCGGCGGCGTGTACCTGTGGATCAACAAGAAGGCCAAGAAGCGGATGTCGATGATCGAGGAACAGCTTCCCGATGCCGTCGAACTGATGGTCCGCTCGCTCCGCGTCGGCCACCCCTTCTCCTCCGCCATCGGCATCGTCGCCAACGAGGTCGCCGACCCGCTCGGCACCGAGATGGGCGTGATCGCCGACGAGGCCGCCTACGGCCGCGACATGGGCGATGCGCTGAAGGCGATGGCCGAGCGGATGGACATGCAGGATCTGCGCTTCCTCGCCGTCGCCGTGACCATCCAGCAGACCGCGGGCGGCAACCTGGCCGAGATCCTCGACGGTCTGGCCAAGGTGATCCGGTCGCGCTTCAAGCTCTTCCGCAGGGTCAAGGCGATCACTGCCGAGGCCAAGTGGTCGGGCATGTTCCTGTCGGTCTTCCCGCTGGTCGCCCTCGTCGGCATCAACGTGATCCAGCCGAACTACTACGACGACGTGAAGGACACCGCGGTCTTCATTCCCGCCTGCCTCGTCGTCGCCGCCTTCCTCGTCGCGAACATCTTCGTGATGAAGACCCTCGTGAACATCAAGGTCTGAGCCCATGCAACTTCTCGACCAGATCAACGCCATGCTCATCGAGCTGATCGGCCCCTTCGGCCCCCTTGCCGCGGTGGGCGGGCTGGGTCTGCTGATGGTGCTTCTGACGCTGCCGGTGCTGTTGCAGAAGAAGGAGGACCCCCTCGACAAGCTGCAACGCGCAACCCGCGCCGAGGCGGCCGAAAAGGCGGGCCAGAAAAAGCTCCGCTCGGGCAACGGCAAGGACAAGCTGGAGAAATACGCCGATTTCCTGGAGCCGAAAAGCAAGGAGGAATACTCCGCCGCCCGGCTCAAGCTGATCCAGGCCGGCTACCGCGGGCAGAACGCGGTCCGGATGTTCCACTTCGCCCAGTTCGCCCTCGGCACGCTCTTCCTGCTTCTTGGCGTCGCCTACGCGATTTACGCCAGCGCGACGGGCGATCCCTCGACCCAGAACACGGCGATGTCGATCATCATCCCCGGCGCGGTCGGCTACATGGCTCCCAAGTACTGGGTCACCCGCCGTCAGGGTCAGCGGAAGGAAGAGATCCAGAACGGCTTTCCCGACGCCCTCGACATGATGCTCGTCTGCGTCGAGGCCGGCCAGTCGATGGACCAGGCGATCATCCGCGTCAGCAAGGAAATCCGCTCGGGCTTTCCCGCCCTCGCCGACGAATTCGAGATGGTCGCCCACGAGATGAAGGCCGGCAAGGACAAGCAGAGCGTCCTGCGCGACATGTCCGAGCGCGCCGGCGTGCAGGACGTGACCTCCTTCGTCACGGTGCTGATCCAGTCCCAGCAGTTCGGCACCTCGATCGCCGAGGCGCTGCGGGTCTATGCCTCCGAGATGCGCGACAAGCGCGTCATGCGGGCCGAGGAAAAGGCCAACACCCTGCCCACCAAGATGACCCTCGCCACGATGATGTTGACGGTTCCGCCGCTTCTCATCATCCTGATCGGGCCGTCGGTGTACGGCATCGCCGAAACGCTTTCGGGGGCGAATTTCTGATCTCGCCCGATCCGTGGGAAGAGACAGGGACAGCTTGAAGATCCTGACCATCGCGGGCGCCCTCGCCCTGACCCTTCTGGCCGCCGCCTGCGACCGCGGCGGCCTGAACCGCGGCGACGGGGTCTATGCCCCTGGCGTCGCGGGCGAGACCGACATCGACGGTCTGATCGTCGGGCACCGGCTGATGGCCGCGGGACAGTACGAACTGGCGCTGAGGGCCTATACCCGTGCCGCTGCCCAGCAGGGGCTGAACGTCGACACGCTCTCGGCCCTGGGCTCGGCCAACCTGCGCCTCGGGCGCCTCGGCCAGGCCGAACGTCTCCTGCGCCGGGCGGTCGAGGAGGACCCCGAGTTTCCCGCCGCCTGGAACAACCTCGGTGTCATCCTGCTGGAGACCGGCCAGACCGGCGAGGCGGCCGAGGTCTTCCGTCGCGCCTTTGCAACGGATAACGGCCAATCAGACCAGATCCGGGACAATCTGCGCTTGGCCCTCGCCAGACTGGAAGATCCGGGCTACGCTGGGGAAAATGCGACCGAACAGGTCCAGCTGGTCCGACGCGGCACCGGGGACTACGTGATCCTGACTGCACCGATCTGAAACCGGCCCGAGGCAAGAGCAGCAAAGGACGCAGGTAACATGCGCCACTCCATCATGTTTGCGGTGTCCGTCCTGGGCATCCTGACCCTGTCCGCCTGCGGCGACGACGGCGCCCAGGTCGATCGCGCCCTCCGCGACGTGAACGTCGTGGACGAGACCAACCTCAACGACGTGATGCTGACCGTGGGCGACCCCGACGAGGCGGTGAACTACTTCACACGCGCCAGCGCCAATGACCCCGGCCGGATCGACCTGATGCGCGGGCTGGCCAAGAGCCTGGTGCGCGCCGGCCGCGCCCCCGAGGCGGTGACGGCCTGGCTTGCCGTGACCGGCCACGGCGAGGCGACCGACGCCGACCGGGTGGACCTGGCCGACGCCCATATCCGCGCCAACCAGTGGACCGAGGCCGAGACCGTTCTCGATACCGTGCCGCCGACCTTCGAGACCTACGAGCGCTACCGCCTCGAGGCGATGATCGCCGACAGCAACGAGGAATGGCAGCGCGCCGACAGCTTCTACGAGACCGCCACGGGCCTGACGACCCGGCCCGCCGGCGTCCTGAACAACTGGGGCTTCTCCAAGCTGACCCGGGGTGATTATTCCGGCGCCGAGCGCCTCTTTGCCGACGCGATCCGGCACGACCCGCAGATGTTCACCGCCAAGAACAACCTGGTCCTCGCCCGCGGGGCCCAGCGCAACTACGACCTTCCCGTGGTGCCGATGAGCCAGGTGGAGCGGGCCCAGCTTCTGCACACCCTCGCCCTCTCGGCGATCAAGCAGGGCGACGTGACCATCGGCAAGGGCCTTTTGACCCAGGCGATCGAGACCCACCCGCAGCACTTCGAGGCGGCGGTACGCTCGCTCCAGGCGCTCGAATCCAACGTCACGAACTAGGGTATGGACCTCTCCGCCAGCGCCGCGGGGTGGTTTCTCATCCCGCTCGTGCCGCTCTGTCTGCACGTGGTCTGGTCCGACCTCAGCCAGCTGAAGATCCGTAACGGCACGGTCGAGGCCATCGCGATGGTCTATATCCTGATGGGGCCCTTCGTGCTGCCCCTCGAGATGTACCTGTGGAACTACGCCCACCTTCTGGTGATGCTGGCGATCGGCCTTGTCTTCAACGCGGCGGGAGCGATGGGCGGGGGGGACGTCAAGTTCCTTGCCGCTGCCGCGCCCTTCGTGGCGCGTCCCGACCTGCCTGCCGTCGCCTACCTCCTCGCCGGCGCGATGCTGCTCAGCTACATCCTGCACCGGATCGCCAAGCACAGCCCGATCCGGCGGCTCGTGCCGGACTGGGAAAGCTGGCACTCCGGCCGGCGCTTCCCGATGGGCTTTCCCTTCGCCACGGCGCTGATCCTCTATCTTTCGCTCGTCGCGCTCGGCCGCCTCTGACCGGCCGACAGGCGCCGGGCCGCCGCCGCATCGGGCGCGGCCGCAGGATGCATCCCCGGGATGACCGTGGTCAGGAGGGGGCGCTGCCCCCGTCCCTGCGGGACTCCCCCGCGGTATTTGAAGCGTAAAGAGACCGGAGTGGCGCGCCCCTGCCGCCTCTTTTCGCCCGAAATACCTCGGGGGGGCCGAAGGCGGGGGGCGGCGCCCCCCTCCCCGCCCGGCCCCGGCGCGCGGCGCTGGAGGATCCGACAGGCTCCGTCAGGACTTGCCGTAGAGGATGTAGAGCGGTGTCCGGCGCACCTCTGTCAGTCCTTCCATGCCCATCTCGGTGATCTGCTCCAGAACCTGCCTCTGGACGTCGCTCGCGATGGGGCACGTCGGGACCAGCAGATAGTCCGCCGCCTCGAAGCCGGGCAGCCCCCCGTAGAACCAGGGGGCGCCACCCGGGACCGGCTCCAGGTCGCCGAACAGCCAGTAGGAGGCAAAGAGGTCGGCCGCAAAGACGGTACGTCCGTCTCCCAGCCCGGCCGCGTCGATGTCCTCGGCGATGGCTTCCATCAGCGCCGAGAGGCCGAGTTCGGCGGTGCAGTAGTCGAAGGTCTCTCCCATGAAGGTGATCGGCGGGTCGCGGTCGGCGCGCTCGGCAAAGGCCTCGAGCCCCGATCCCGGACCGTCGAGGGCGACCCGTGCGTCAACCCGGGTCGCCCGCACTTCGGAAACCTGCAGGTCGGCAAAGCGGGGGTCGGTCCGCACCAGGGGGGTGAATTCGCTCACGTCCGTCTTGAAGTGCCGCGAGGGACTGAAGGCGAGGTTGAAGAAGGACGGCATCGCGAAGGCCAGCGCCATCGCCCCCGAGATCGTCAGCGCGTCGCGCATCTTCCAGCCGAACAGTCCCGTCACCTCCGGCCCCGGCCGGAACGCGAACAGGAGGATCGCCAGCAGGTAGAGCCACTGCGGATCGTTCCCGAAGTTCTGGTAGGTGACATAGAAGAACCCCGGCACAAGCGTCAGCAGGATCAGCCCGGCCGTGTGCTCCCGCGCCTGCCGCAGGAATATGACCGAGGCGACGAGGAGGAGCGAGGCCCCCTTGTAGAGCGGCGCCACGATCACGCCGGTCAGGTCCTCGCCCGGCTGCGGGCGCACCTCGGAGCCGGACACCGTCCGAAGGTCGCCGAGGTAGGCCAGCCAGTAGGCCGGGCCGGCGACGGCGGTGATCGCGCCCGCGATCGCAAGGCCCGTCAGTCCCGCGAACACCAGTGCCCGCCGCTGCCCGGTCATCGACATCGCCAGGGCGACCGGGATCGCGAAGGCGGCGAAGTAGGTCACCTTGATCATCACCAGCGCGCTCAGCATCACGCCGACGATGATCCCGTCCACCAGAGGTACGTTGGGGTGCAGCGGCGGGCGGATCGCGGCGAGGATGGCGACGAAGGCGGCAGCCCAGGCCCAGCGGTTGTAGTGCATCGAGATCGAGATCGTCCGCTCGCTCTCGCCATGCACGAGCGCCAGCATCAACACCATGATGACCGCCCCGAAGAGGGCCGAGAGCGGCAGGTTCAGCCGGGTCATCCCCACCCACCAGACCGCCGGCAGCATGACGAGGGCGGCGATGATCTGCGCCCAGACGATCGCGTCCCCCGCCGTCATGCCCCAGCCCATGAGGGCCGCGAAGGGGGCGAAGGCCAGCGCCCCGATCGGCGTCATGAAATCGAGGTGGGGTATCTGCCCCATTTCCATCCGCATCACGATCTGCAGAAAATGAAGGGTGTCCCCCTCGTGCTTTCCGAGGAAGAAGCCGCCCTTGGCCACCGACAACCCGCCGAGCCACGCGACGAGGCCCAGGAGAATGACGAGGAGGACGGCGGGATTGGGTCTGCTCATCCCTACCTGCCTTTGGTCCATGGTTTGCCCATTTGGCGCCACAATAGGGTGCCACGAGAAGCGAGGCAAAAGCAGTCTGCGGCGTGGCGGCGCGCGGCCCCGGGGGCGCGTCCATTGGGCCACAAGGCGGACAGGGCACAGGGCCGAGAGCCGCAACAGGCAATGAGGCAGGTCAGACGATGAACATGCAAACCGACGTGACGCCCGAGGGCGTTCAGCCCCCGCCCCCGCCGCGGTCGCTGCAGGCGATGCAGCTGCCGGTGGTAATGATGCGCGACATCCTCATCAAGACGATGTTCCGCAAGAACCTCGAGACCTGCACCGACCTCGCCGCGGCGATCTGCCTGCCCATCCCTGTGACCCAGGAACTGATCGACATGGCCCGCAGCCAGAAGATGGTGGAGGCCACGGGCACCCTGCATGCCAACTCGGGCGGCGAGATGGGCTACCAGCTGACCGACAACGGCAAGGCCCGCGCCCTCGACGCCCTGGCCCAGTCGGAATACTTCGGCGCCATGCCTGTCCCGCTCGAGGTCTACCGCGAGCAGGTCAAGCGCCAGTCGATCCGCAACATCCACATCAGCCGCGAGCAACTGACCGCCGCCATGGGTCACCTGATCCTGCCGCCGGCCCTGCTCGACCAGCTGGGCCCGGCGGTCAGCGCCGGCCGGTCCTGCCTGATGTACGGGCCGCCGGGGAACGGGAAGTCCTCGATCTCGAACGGCATCCGCGACGCGATGGGCGACAAGATCTACGTGCCCCGCGCCATCGAATACGCCGGTCAGGTGATCACGGTCTACGATCCGATCGTGCACAACGCCGTCGAGGAAGAGATCCAGACCGGCCTGCGCCGACGGACCGTCTTCGACACCCGCTACGTGCGTTGCGAGCGTCCGACCGTGATCACCGGCGGCGAACTCTCGCTGTCGATGCTCGACCTCGTCTACAACCCGACGGCCCGGAC
>JAMWZF010000107.1 GCA_024304875.1 Paracoccaceae bacterium | reverse complement strand
AGCCGGAACCTGCGCCCGAGCCGGCACCCGCCCCGACGCCGTCCTATGCGGGCACGGACTACACCAGCGGTCTCGACACGCCGGACGGCTTCAACATCGGCATCATCTTCGAGGGCGGGTGGACGTCGGAGCAGCGCAGCCAGGTGACCCTTGCCGCCGAAACCATCAGCAACTTCGTGATCGGCGACATCGCAGACAGCAACACCTACCTGGGCTGGGTGGACGACATCAACCTGACGGTCAGCCTGACCACGATCGACGGGACCGGCGGGACCGGCGGCTGGGGCGGCTACACCGCGGTCGGCGCGAGCGGTCTTCCGTCGCTCGGCTATGTCCGGATCGACAGCGCGGACATCAACAGCATGCTGAACGGCGGGATCCTCGACGACTTCGTCATGCACGAGATGCTTCACGCGATGGGCTTCGGCACGTCCTGGGCAGGCATGGGTCTGACGACTACCACATCCGACGGTCAGCTCCGCTTCACGGGAGCCAATGCGACCCAGGCGTATCACGACGACTACGCCGCGATCGCCGCCAACGATCCCCTGTCGGCCTACGGCGTGCCGATCGAGATGGATGGCGGCACCGGGACGGCCGGGGTGCATTGGGACGACAAGACGTTCGGCTCGGAACTGATGACGGGATGGCTCAACTGGTCGAACAAGACCTCGGACATGACCGTCGCCGCCCTGGAAGACATGGGCTACGAGACCACCTACGACGATTTCGTCTTTGCCTGAGTGATCGGCGCGGGAGTCAAATCCCGCGCCAGATCCACCCTCCGCCGAGGACCCGGCTTCCGTCCCCTTCGTAGAAGACACAGGCCTGACCCGGGCTGATCCCCGCCTCGGGGGTCAGGAGTTCGACCTCGGCCTCGGTTGCCGAGACAGGTCGAATCACCGCCGGAGCCGGCGGCCGGGTGGAGCGGACCCTCACCCGCACCTCGCGCGTCTCGCCTTCGAAGGGCCCATCCCCGAGCCAGTTGATCTCGCGCACCGGAACGGTCCGGGTCGCCAGCATCTCCTTCGGTCCAACGATCACCCTGCGATTGTCGACGTCGAGCTTCACCACGTAGAGCGGCTCGTCCAGTCCGCCGATGCCGAGTCCGCGGCGCTGGCCGATGGTGTAGTGGATCACGCCCGAATGGTCGCCGAGGACGCGGCCGTCCGCGTGGACGATCTCGCCCGGCTCCGCCGCACCGGGGCGCAGCTTTTCGATCACGGCGGCGTAGTCGCCGTTCGGGACGAAGCAGATGTCCTGACTGTCGGGCTTGTCCGCCACGGCGAGCCCGTATTTCGCCGCCAGCGCCCGGGTCTCGGCCTTGCTGGTGAGATGACCCAATGGGAAGCGCAGGAAATCCAGCTGCTCGGCCGTCGTCGAGAAGAGGAAATAGGACTGGTCCCGGTTCGGATCGCCGGCGGTGTGCAACTCGGGTCCGGCGAGGCCCATCTTGCGCTGGATGTAGTGGCCTGTCGCCATGCAGTCGGCGTCGAGGTCCTTCGCCGTTTCCAGCAGGTCCTTGAACTTCACCCGTTCGTTGCACCGGATGCAGGGCACCGGAGTGGCGCCGGCGAGGTAGCTGTCGGCGAATTCGTCGATCACTGCGTCCTTGAAGATGTTCTCGTAATCAAGGACGTAGTGCGGGAAATTCATCTCTTCGGCGACGCGCCGCGCGTCGTGGATATCGACGCCCGCGCAGCACGCCCCCTTCTTTGCCAGAGCCGCGCCGTGGTCGTAGAGCTGGAGGGTCACGCCCACGACGTCGTAGCCCTCGTCCTTGAGCATCGCGGCCACGACCGAGCTGTCCACGCCGCCGGACATGGCCACCACGACACGGGTGTCGGCGGGCGCCTTCGGCAGGCCGAGCGAGTTGAGGGCGGGGTCGAGGGGCATGGCGCGTCTCCGGTTCGGAAGGCCGGAATATAGGAAAATACGACCTATTCTCAAGGCCGCGTTTCATGCGTCATTAAGCCGGTAGAGGTCAGGGTTTTGCCAGATGTCAGCTCTCAAATGGGGTGAGTTATGTATCTGCGCAAGATCGACGGACCCCGTTCGGTACGATTGCCGGACGGGTCCGTGATGACCCGGGCGGACCTGCCGCCCGCGAACACGCTGAGGTGGGTGGCCTCGCGCAAGGCCGCGGTGGTCAAGGCGGTTGCCGCGGGCCTGATCGGACGGGAACAGGCCATGAAGGTATATGGCCTGTCGGATGAGGAGTTCGACAGCTGGATCGCGGCGGTCGAGGAGCATGGCGAAGCCGCCCTGCGGGCGACTGCCCTCCAGAAGTATAGACAACCCTAGGTAGAAATGCGACCCTGTGCGCGGCTGCTAACCCGTCGTTAACCATTGGGGCCTACGGTCCGGATGGGAAGCGGAGCAAGCGGAGAAATTGGATGCGTGTACTCCTAGTGGAAGACGATCCGGCCACCTCGAAAAGCATCGAACTGATGCTCGGCCATGCGAACCTCAACGTCTATACGACCGACATGGGCGAGGAGGGCATCGACCTCGCCAAGCTCTATGATTACGACCTCATCCTGCTCGATCTCGGACTGCCGGACATGAACGGGCACGAGGTACTTCGGCAGTTGCGGCTCGCGCGGATCGACACGCCCATCCTGATCCTGTCCGGCGACGATGCCACGGAAAGCAAGCTCAAGGGCTTCGGCTTCGGCGCCGACGACTACCTGACCAAACCCTTCCACCGCGAGGAACTGGTGGCCCGCATCCACGCCATCATCCGCCGCTCCAAGGGTCATGCCCAGTCGATCATCAAGACCGGCAAGGTGTCGGTGAACCTCGACGCCAAGACGGTGGAGGTGGGCGGCAGTCCGGTTCATCTGACCGGCAAGGAGTACCAGATGCTGGAGCTCCTCAGCCTGCGCAAGGGCACGACCCTGACCAAGGAGATGTTCCTCAACCACCTCTACGGCGGCATGGACGAGCCCGAACTCAAGATCATCGACGTCTTCATCTGCAAGTTGCGCAAGAAGCTGTCCGAGGCGACGGGCGGCGACAACTACATCGAGACGGTCTGGGGCCGGGGCTATGTCCTGCGTGACCCCGAGCCGTCGAGCCTCGACCAGGAGCGGCTGGCCATCGGCGCCTGATCCTCTCGTTTCCGTTTCTCCCGCGGAAGGCCCGGCCATCGGCCGGGTTTTCTGCTTTCGAGACCGGGCTGCGCCTGCCCACTGGACCCCCGGCAGCACGGCGCCTAACAGTTGACCGAGGCCCGAGGCAGGCAGGAGGCGGTGATGGCGGACCCCGAGACCATCGATGTGGAGGCGCTGGACGAGGCGCAGGCGCGGGCCGAACTCGACCGCCTTGCCGATGCGCTCTCCGCCGCGAACCAGGCCTACCACGCCGCGGACGCGCCCGAGATCAGCGATGCCGACTACGACGCGATGAAGCGGCGCAACGCCGCGATCGAGGCCCGCTTTCCCCACCTCAAGCGCTCCGACAGTCCCACCGATATGGTCGGCGCCGCGCCCTCGGAGGGCTTCGGGAAGATCACCCACGCTGTCCGGATGCTGTCCCTCGGCAATGCCTTCGACGACGCGGACGTCACCGAGTTCGACCGCTCCGTCCGCAAGTACCTCGGCCAGGACGGCCCGCTGGCCTATACCGGCGAGCCGAAAATCGACGGCCTCAGCCTGACGATCCGCTATGAAGGCGGCGCGATCGTCCATGCCGCCACCCGGGGCGACGGCGCGGTCGGCGAGAACGTGACCGCCAACGCCCGCACCATCGACGACATCCCCGAGCGCCTGACCGGCGCGCCCGAGGTGCTGGAGGTCCGGGGCGAGGTCTACATGAGCCACGCCGATTTCGCCGCCCTGAACGAGAGGCAGGCGGAGGCCGGGGCCAAGACCTTCGCCAACCCGCGCAACGCCGCCGCCGGATCGTTGCGCCAGCTCGACCCCGCCATCACCGCCGCCCGGCCGCTGCGGTTCTTCGCCTACGCCTGGGGCGAGACCTCGGCGCCGCTGGCCGAGACCCAGATGGCTGCCATCGAGCGCCTTGCGGATCTGGGGTTCCGCACCAATCCGCTGACCCGCCTCTGCGAAGGTCCCGAGGCGCTGCTCGCGCACTACGCCGAGATCGAACAGGCCCGCGCGACGCTCGGCTATGACATCGACGGCGTGGTCTACAAGGTGAACGACCTTGCGCTTCAGGGACGGCTGGGGTTCCGGTCGACCACGCCCCGCTGGGCGATCGCGCACAAGTTCCCGGCCGAACTGGCCTGGACGAGGCTCGAGGCGATCGACATCCAGGTGGGCCGGACCGGCGCGCTGTCACCCGTGGCGCGGCTGGCGCCGGTGACGGTGGGCGGGGTCGTCGTGTCGAACGCGACCCTGCACAACGAGGATTACATCGCCGGCCGCGGCGCCGACGGCTCGGAAATCCGGGGCGGCAAGGACATCCGCATCGGCGACTGGGTGCAGGTCTACCGCGCCGGGGACGTCATTCCCAAGGTCGCCGACGTGGACCTGTCCAAGCGGCCGAAGGATGCTGCGCCCTTCGCGTTCCCGGAGACCTGTCCGGAATGCGGCTCGGAGGCGGTGCGCGAGGAAGGCGACGCCGTGCGCCGCTGCACCGGGGGGCTGATCTGCCCGGCGCAGGCGGTGGAGAAACTGAAGCATTTCGTCTCCCGCGCCGCCTTCGACATAGAGGGTCTGGGGGCCAAGCAGGTCGAGGCCTTCTACGAGGACGACCAGCTGCCCGTGAAGGAACCTTCGGACATCTTCACCCTCCGGCAAAGGGACGCGGATAACCTGACCAAGCTGGCGAACCGGGACGGCTGGGGCGAGACGAGCGCCGGCAACCTCTTTCGCGCCATCGACGAGCGGCGCGAGATCGCGCTGGAACGGCTGATCTTCGGCCTGGGGATTCGACATGCGGGCGAGGTCGCGGCCAAGGACCTCGCGCGCCATTACGGCAGTTGGGAGGCGATGACGCAGGCGCTGGACACCGCCCGCCCGGCGGCAGAGGCGCACCGCGCCGCCGATCTCGCGGCCGAGGCGGAGCGGGAGGCCGCCGCGGACGAAGGGCGCCGGGCGCGGCTGGCCGAGGCGCGTGCGAAGGCGATGGCCGAGCACGCGGTTCCAGAGGAGGCCGGGGAGGCCTGGGCCGACCTGATCGGCACCGACGGGATCGGGCCGACCCTGGCCCTGTCCCTGTCGGACGCCTTCGCCAATCCCGAGGAACGGGCGGCGATGGACCGGCTGGTGGCACATCTGACACCGGTCGCCCCGGAGGCGCAGGCCACGAACAGCCCCGTTGCGGGCAAGACCGTGGTCTTCACCGGCACCCTGGAGAAGATGACCCGGGCCGAGGCCAAGGCGCGGGCCGAGGCGCTGGGGGCCAAGGTCTCGGGCTCGGTCAGCGCGAAGACCGACCTTCTGGTCGCAGGCCCCGGGGCCGGGTCCAAGGCGACGAAGGCGGCCGAGCTTGGCATCGAGACGATCGACGAGGACGGCTGGCTGGAGCTGATCGGCGGCCGATGACCGGGCGGCCCGAAGCCCTCTGGCCCCTCTTCGGGCCACTCGACAGCCTGGAGGGCATCGGCCCGAAGCTGGCGCAGGCGCTCGCCAAGGCCGGGATCGCGAGACCGCGGGACCTGCTTTTCACCCTGCCGTACGGCGGTGTCGACCGGTCGCGTCGCGCGTCGGTCCGCGAGGTTACGCCGCCGGCCACCTGCACCGTCGAGGTCGAGATCGGCGCCCATCATCCGCCGTCGTCCCGCGGGCGGCCCTACCGGGTCTTCGTGCGGGATGCGGGGACCGAGTTCACCCTCGTCTTCTTCCACGCCCGGGCCGACTGGCTGCGCCGGATGTTGCCCACCGGCCAGCGGCGCCTCGTCTCGGGCCGGGTCGAGCTGTTCGACGGCATGGCCCAGATGGCGCATCCCGACCACATCCTGTCCCCCGCCGAGGCTGCCGAGATCCCGGCGTTCGAGCCGACCTACGTCCAGCACGGGGGCGTCGCACAGAAGACGATGGCGAAGGCGGCGGCATCGGCCCTTGGCATGGCGCCGGACCTGGCGGAGTGGATCGACCCCGGACTGATGGCCCGCGAAGGCTGGCCGCGGTGGCGGGACGCCCTGGCCCAGGCTCATGCGCCGGGCGGACCGGCGGACCTCGCGTCGACGGCCCCGGCGCGGGTCCGGCTGGCCTATGACGAGCTGCTGGCACATCAATTGACCCTTGCCCTGGCCCGGTCGCGGACGCGTGCGCTGCGGGGCCGCGCCACCGTGGGCACCGGGACGCTGCAGGGCAAGGTCCTTGCCTCGCTCCCCTATGCCCCCACCGGCGCCCAGACCCGCGCGATTGCCGAGATCGCCGCCGACCTGGCCGCGCCCCGGCGAATGAACCGCCTGCTGCAGGGCGACGTGGGCGCGGGCAAGACGCTGGTGGCCCTGATGGCCCTCTTGATCGCGGTCGAGGCGGGCGGGCAGGGGGTGATGATGGCCCCGACCGAGATCCTTGCCCGTCAGCACCTCGAGGGCCTCGCGCCACTGGCCGAGGCGGCGGGAGTGCGGCTCGAGATCCTGACGGGGCGGGACAAGGGAGCGGTGCGCGCAGCGAAACTGGCGGCGCTGAAGGCCGGGGAAATCAAGATCCTCGTCGGCACCCACGCCGTCTTCCAGGCCGACGTACATTTCGCCGACCTGCGCCTGTCGGTGGTGGACGAACAGCACCGCTTCGGCGTGGCCCAGCGGATGGAGCTGGCGGCGAAGGGAGATGGGGTGGACGTGCTGGTGATGACCGCGACGCCGATCCCGCGGTCCCTGTCCCTTGCGCAATACGGCGACATGGACGTGAGCGTGCTCGACGAGAAGCCGCCGGGCCGGAAACCGATTTCGACCGCTCTGGTGACGGCGGGCCGGATCGACGAGGTCGTGGAGCGGCTGCGCAAATCCGTGGCCGAGGGCCGGCAGGCCTACTGGGTCTGCCCGCTGGTGGACGAAAGCGAGGTCAGCGACCTGACGGCGGCGGAAGAGCGGTTCAAGCGTCTGCGTGCGGCCCTTGGCGACGATGCCGTCGGTCTTGTCCACGGACAGATGCCGCCCGAGCAGAAGGACGCCGCCATGGCCCGCTTCGTGGCCGGGGAAACGGCGGTTCTGGTGGCGACCACCGTGATCGAGGTCGGGGTCAATGTGCCTAACGCCACGATCATGGTGATCGAGCGGGCCGAGAGTTTCGGCCTGGCCCAGTTGCACCAGCTGCGCGGCCGGGTGGGACGCGGGTCGGCACAGTCCACGTGCCTGCTCATGTACCAGCCGCCGCTGACCGAGGGCGGCCGCCGGAGGCTGGAGATCCTGCGGGAGACGGAGGACGGCTTCCGGATCGCGGAAGAGGACCTTTCCATGCGCGGGGCCGGGGATGTGATCGGCACCGCCCAGTCCGGGCTGCCCCGGTTCCGCATCGCCGACCTCGAACGGCAGGCCGGGCTGATGGCGGTCGCGCTGGACGACGCGCGCAAGCTGCTCTCGGACGATCCGGCGCTGACGACGCCCCGGGGAGAGGCGGCCCGCGTTCTGCTTCGGCTCATGGAACAGGATCGTGCGATCCGTCTGATTTCAATTGGTTAACAGGCGGGCGACAGGTGGCCGACCATTTTGTTCTCAAATGTTCTCACAAAGTTCTTTACAGGTGAGTCATATTCTGGAACAAAGAAGCAACAGAGAGCGAAGCCGAGGAGACAACGACATGGCACAGGACCTCAAAGACGCGGTGATCCGGTCCCAGGGCACCCTTCTGGCCGATGCCGTCGGCGCCCTCTCGGTCTTCGCGATCCTCTGTGTCGGACTGTCCCTGCCCGGATTGCTCTGAGTTCTGCCTGCACGCCCGTGCCGGGCCTGTCCTTTCCGGTTCCTGCCCCCAGCAGGCCGGCCCGATCCCGCCCCACCTGTCCCGGGGGAGGGATCCGCATCCCGGGGGTCTGCCTCCCCCCGACGGTGCCGACAGGTCCCGGGTCCCACATGGGGAAGTGCTTTCACTGACCGCCGCCATCCCGCCCGGATGTGCGGCGGTTTTTTCTTTTCGGGGGGATTAGGCCGCCGTTTCGGCCTCGGCCATCGCCTCTGCGGTGGCGTCGAAGGCCAGCAGGATCGAGGCGTGCCGGTTGCGGAAGTCGGCGGCTGGTTTCAGCACCTCGAGCCCGTCGAAAGGCGCATCCGGCACCGGCCCGCCGTCCTTGAGCATGGCGCGCAGCTGGGCGCGGCCCGTCTCGATCTCGTCCCGCGTCCGGCCGATGACCGACTGGCCGAGGATGGCCGCGCTGGCCTGGCCGAGGGCGCAGGCCTTCACGTCCTGGGCGTAGTCGGTGATGACGCCGTCGCGCACCTTGAGATCCACGGTCACGGTGGAGCCGCAGAGGGGCGAGCGCTTCTTGACGCTGACATCCGGTGCCTCGAGCCGTCCGAGATGCGGGATGTCCGTCGTCAGGGCGAGGATCCGCGAGGAATAGAGGCTGATCAGGTCTGAATCGGGCATCGGATTGTCCTCGCGCGGCTTCCCCCCTAGATAGGCGGACGCGCCGCCGTTGCAAAGGGAATGCCCCCATGTCCTTCGATCCCGCCAGCCTGGTCTACGATGCCCGCGGCCTGATCCCCTGCATCGCGCAGGAGGAGACCACGGGGCAGGTGCTGATGATGGCCTGGATGACCGCCGAGGCCGTCGCGCGGACGCTTGAGACGGGCCGGGTGACCTACTGGAGCCGGTCGCGCCGGGCTTTCTGGGTGAAGGGCGAGACCTCGGGCCATGTGCAGGAGCTTGTCGATCTGCGGGTCGATTGCGACCGGGACTGCCTTCTGGCCGTCGTGCGCCAGACCGGACCGGCCTGTCACACGGGGCGGCAGAGTTGTTTCTACACTTCCGTCACCGGGGGGGAGGAAGTGGAGCTGATGGCGCCCGTGGGCCGACGAGGGTGGGGGGCGCTGCCCCCCGGCCTGCGGCCTCCCCCCGAGGTATTTGGGGCGAAA
>JAMWZF010000106.1 GCA_024304875.1 Paracoccaceae bacterium | reverse complement strand
CTGCCTCCCCTTCCCCCCAACCCCGGCACCGGCGTCCTGCGCGAGGGCGCGAGGCGCCTCGGCCTGTCGACCTTCACGCCGCCTCTCCTGGTGAACACCGCGCCCCGCGCCGGGCGTCCGGCCTGCGTCGGCTGCGGCACATGCGTCGGCTTCGCCTGCCCCGTCGATGCCAAGAACGGCGTGCAGAATACCGTGCTGCCCAAAGCGCTGGCGACCGGCAACCTGACTCTCCTGTCCGAGACCCGAGCCTTGCGGATCGTGACGGACGACAGCGGACGGGCGACGGGGGTCGAGATCGAGACACGTGGGCCCGAAGGCACGCCGACACGCCGGAAGCTCCGCGCACGAAGGATCGTCCTTTCCGCCGGCGCAATCGAGACCGCCCGCCTGCTTCTCCTCTCCGCCACCGCGCGGGAACCGGAGGGCCTCGGCAACGGCGCGGGGCTGGTGGGGCGGAACCTGCAGGGGCATTTCTACGCGGGGGCCTATGGCCTCTTCGAGGAGACCGTCTATGCCGACCGCGGCCCCGGCGTGACCATCGCCACCACCGACTACGTCCACGGCAACCCGGGCGTCATCGGCGGCGGGCTTCTCGCGGACGACTTCGTGATGCCGCCCATCATCTTCCGGAAGCAGGCTTGGCCGCCGGACCAGCGCCGGTGGGGGGCCGAGGCCGAGGCCTTCATGCATCACGCCTACCCCCGTGTGACCCAGATTCGCGGGCCGGTGCACGAGATCCCCGACCCGTCCTGCCGGGTGACATTGGACCCCGCGGTGCACGACGACTGCGGCCTGCCGGTCGCGCGGATGTCGGGGCAGGTCCACATGGAGACCCTGCGCACCGCCGACGTGATGCTGGACCGGGCGACGGAGTGGCTGACCGCCGCCGGCGCGACGCGGACCTGGGGCGGGCGAGCGGCGCGGCGGCTGTCGGCCTACCAGCACCAGGCCGGCACCTGCCGGATGGGCACGGACCCCGCGACCTCGGTCACCGATCCTTTCGGCCGGGTCTGGGGGCACGAGAATCTCTTCGTCTCGGACGCCTCGCTGCATCCCACGAACGGCGGCTACAACCCGGTGCTGACGATCATGGCGCTCGCCTTCCGCATCGCCGACCACCTTCTGACCACCTGGACCTGACCCTGCCGGCACCGCCCGGCCAAAGACCAAGAGAGAGCTCAATGCGCGACACCATCGACAACGTCCAAGTCCACCTCGTCTCGATGCCGGTGCCCGGCCAGCTGGCCGACGCCACTCGCAAGGTCGACAAGCTGGGCTACCTGATCGTCCGCATCACGACGAAAAGCGGGATCGAGGGCATCGGCGTGACCTACAACGAGGTCGGCGGCGAGGGGACCTGCGCGGTGGTTCAGAAGGCCATCGCCCCCCGGCTGATCGGGCGCGACCCGCTCGAGACCGAGGCGATCTGGACCGAGATGTTCCATTACCTGCGCGGGGTGGGCCGCAAGGGGATGACCTTCTGCGCCCTCAGCGCCGTGGATGCCGCGCTCTGGGACATCAAGGGCAAGGCCTTCGACGTGCCGATCTACCGCCTGCTCGGCGGCAACCGGACCGAGATCCCGGTCTACGCCAGTGGCGGCTGGGCCTCCTATTCGGACGAGGAACTGGTGGCCGAGATGACCGACATGGTCTCCCAGGGCTACACCGCCATCAAGTTCAAGCTGGGCGTCGAGGGCGGCCGGAACCCGAACCGCGACGTCACCCGCGTCCGCAAGGTGCGCGAGGCCGTGGGCCCCGACATCGACCTGCTGCTGGATGCCAACAACTGCTGGGACGCGGCCACCGCGGTGCAAGTCGCCAACCGGGTGAAGGAGTACAACATCTATCTCTTCGAGGAGCCGGTCTTCGCCGACGATCTGCCGGGCCTCGCCCGGTTCAAGCAGGGTACCGACATCCCGCTGGCCACGGGCGAGCACGAGTACACCAAGTTCGGCCTGCGCGACCTGCTGCTGAACGACGCCGTCGACATCGTCCAGCTCGATGGGGCGCGGGCGGGCGGCTATACCGAGATGGTCAAGATTGCCGCCATGACCGAGGCCTGGAACCTCAAGTTCGCCCCGCACGCGATGGAGAACCTGCACCTGCAGCTGGCCGGCGCGATGGGAAGCATCGTGTTCCTCGAACGGCTGCGCATCTTCGAAGAGATCACCGGGCAGGTGTTCAAGGACGCGCCGGTGCCGGTGAACGGGGTGATGACGATCCCGGACCTGCCGGGGCTCGGCCTCGCGCTCGACATGGACTTCATCAAGGACAACGACGAGGCGGGCTGAGGCCCGCCGGGCGCCGGCGTCAGCCGGCGGCGGCGCCTGCGACCGTCACCCGGCCCCCGTGGTCGAGGCTGGCCGCCGCGGCGTCCAGGATGCGCATGATGTGCATCGGCAGGTCCAGGTCGCGCCCCGCCGCGCCGCCGTCGGCCACGCGCGCGACGAGGGTGCCGATCGCGTTGGAGAAGGCTTCGTTGCGGTCGTAGGGGAACTCGGCGAGGTCGATCCGGTCCTCGCCCCGGTAGAGCCTGTAGCGCTCGGTCAGCGTCGTCGTCGGATCGGCGAGGTCGACCTCGATCCGGGACTCGGCGCCGCCCGCGTGGCTCCCCGTTAGCACGACATGGCCGCGCCCGACTATCTCGGCAGTAACCTCCGTCACCGGACCGCAGGACTGGACCAGCACCGAGATCGGATGGGGCGTCGCATCCCAGAGCACGCCGCGTTCGTCCTGCCGCCAGTCGGACGTGGCATAGGGGCTGCCTTCGAGAAGCGCGCCGGAGCGGAACTCGGCCTCGGCGGTCCTGGCCCCGAAATCCGGCGCCGTGGCCATGAAGTCGGCCACCGCCGGCACGAAGAGCCGGGTCAGGAAGCAGACCGCCGCGCCGCCACCCGCTTCGATCGCCGCACAGAGGCGCTCGGCCGTGGCTAGGTCCGCGGCGAGGGGCTTTTCCAGCATCAGGTGCTTTCCCGCCTCGGCGGCGCGGGTCGCCAGTTCGGGCTGGACCGAGGGAGGCACGGCGAGGCTGACCACGTCGACCTGTGCCAGCATCTCGTCGAAGGACCCGAAGGCGGCGATGCCGAACCGGTCGGCCAGGGCGCGGGTCGGCTCGGGGCGGCGGCCGCAGACGCCGACCAGCTCCACCTCGGGATGGTCGCGGTATCCGGGCAGGTGGACGTGGTCGGCCCAGAAGGCCGTGCCGTAGACGCCAACGGTCAGCATGTCTGTCTCCTTGTCAGTCGGGGGTCGGCGACGGTCAGGCCGGCGGGCAGCCCAGCTGATCGGCCAGATCGCCGAAGTCTTCGCAGACCAGGTCGGCGCTGGGGTCCGGGGTCGGGTCCGGCGGCGGCTCGTCGCCCCATTGGTCGGGGCGATGTACGAAGGCGGTGCGGAAGCCGTAGGAGCGGGCGGCCCGCAGGTCGTTGTTGTGCCCCGTCACCATCAGGATGCGCGAGGGCGGCAGGTCGAGCCAGCGGGCGGCGGTGTCATAGGCGGGCTTTTGCGTCTTGTAGATCCCGATCATCTCGCAGGAGATGACCATGTCCCATTCGAGCCCCGCACGGCGCGAGGCCTCGACGATCAGGGCCGCCTTCAGGATGGTGAAGGGCGCGACAACCAGTCTCGAGCGCAGGCGCGGCAGGGCGGCGGGCACGTCGGGCCAGGGCTCCAGCTCGCGCCAGGCCCGGATCAGGTCGGCCTCGTCCTCGGCTTCGGGGCGCGGCACGCCGTGCGCATCGCAGACTTCGGCGAGGGTCTGGCGCAGCACGTCGTCCATGTCGATCGTCGCCCTGCCCTCGTCCATCGGCATCCCGCGATCGACGAAGCCCGTCGAGGCGCGGCGCCAGTCCTTGGCGACCTCGGACCAGTCGTGGTCCGCGCCCCGGCGGGCGCCGTAGGCCCTCAGGCGGGCCACCGTGGTCGGATACCAGTCGAGGACGGTGCCCCCGGTGTCCACCGTGATGGCGGCCACGTCGGACAGGTCGGGCGGGGTCTGGCGGCTCATCTCGGGTCTCCTCAGAACAGCAGGTTCGGCAGGAAGAGCACGATCTGCGGCACCAGCAGGATGAGGATGTTCACGGCGATCAGGCCGAGAACGAAGGGCAGGATGGCCTTGGACACCCGGCCGATGGATTCCCGCGCGATCCCCGATGCGATGAACAGAAGCGTGCCGACCGGCGGCGTCACCCCCCCGATCAGGCAGGCCACGACGAAGACGATGCCGGCATGGACCGGATCGTAGCCCAGCCCCTCGGCCACCGCCGCGAGGGGCGCGGCGAACATGATCAGGACCGCGGTGGCGTCGATGAAGAGCGTCAGGAACAGCAGGGCGGCGATGATCAGCAGCATCTGCAACTCGGGTGTCGGGGTCACGGCCTGCAGCAGTTCGATAAGGTCCGACTGGAACCGGGCCCGGGTCAGCAGGTTCGAGAAGATAGTCGAGACCGCGAGGATCATCATCACCATCGCGGTGGTGTAGCCGGCGCTGAGGAAGGCGCGCTTGAGCTCGGTCCAGCTGAACCCGCCGTAGACGAATGTGCCCAGCAGGATGATGGTCACCACGGCGACCACGCCGGCCTCGGTCGGGGTGAAGATCCCGCCGACGATGCCGCCGAGGATGATCAACGGAATGATCAGCGCCGGTCCGGAGTCGAGGGCGACCGCCCGGAACCTGGCCCAGGTCCGAGGCTCGGCGTCGGCGTCCTTGCCGATCCCCAGTCGGATCGCCTGCACGTGCGCCACCAGCATCAGGGTCAGGCCGACCAGGATGCCGGGGATCAGCCCGCCGAGGAACAGCCTGCCGGTCGACACGCCGGTCAGGAAGCCGAAGATGATCATCAGCGTGCTGGGCGGGATGATCGACCCGATGACCGAGGAGGCCGCGGTGACGGCGGCCGAGTAATCCGCCGGATAGCCCTGCGACTTCATCCCCGGGATCATCACCGACCCCGTCGCCGCGGCGTCGGCCACGGCCGAGCCGGTGACGCCGCCGAACAGCATGGAGGCCACGATGTTCACATGGGCCAGGCCGGCGCGCATCCGGCCGACCATGAACGAGGCGAGGTCCGCGATCCGGTTGGTCAGCCTGCAGGCCCCGGCCAGCGTGCCGGTCAGCACGAAGAAGGGGATCGCCATGAGCGGGAAGGAATCGATGCCGCCGAACATGCGGCTGACGATCAGGGTCAGTGGAATGTTCCCCTGCGAGACGATCGGAATGAGAGACCCCAGCCCGATCGCGAAGGCGATCGGTACGCCGAGCACGAGCAGGATGAGAAATGATCCGAACAGGATACTGACCATGAAGTCCGTCTTTCGTTGATGACAGGTCCGGACGGCGGGTCGCGTCCGGGACGTCGCTTCAGAAGGTGCTGTCGAAGCTCTCGTGGTCCCGCGAGAGCAGCAGAAGGCGCAGGGTCTCGAAGATCATCAGCACCCCGCCGACCGGGATCGCCGCGTTCACGTAGGTCATCGGCATCCGCAGCGAGGCCGACTGCTGGGCGTAGTTCGAGATCGCAAGCTGGGTGCCGTAGTAGACCAAGAGGCCGGCGAAGAGGATCACCATGAGGTGCGAGAAGATGATCAGAGCCTTGCGCGGCCCGGGCGGCACCGCCGCAGTGATCAGATCGACGCTGAGGTGGATGCCGTAGCGCACCCCGTGCCCGGCGGCGAGGAAGACGACCCAGATACTGATGTACCGGGTCACCTCCTCGGCCCAGAAGATCCCGCCGTAGCCGAAGAACCGGAAGGCGGTGGAGGTGAAGGTCAAGGTGACCATGCCGGCCAAGCCGCAGATGATCAGCAGCTCGATCAGACCGACATAGAATCTGTCCAGACCCTTCATCTCCACCCCTCCCGTTCGTTCCGATCAGTCCTCGTCGGACCCAGCGACTTCCAGCATCCGCTGGTAGACGGCATAGACCTCGTCACCCTTGCTCTGGATGTAGGTGTCCATCGCCGCAAGCACCGGCTCGCGGAATTCCTCGAGGTTGTCGAGCTCGATGATCTCGACGCCCTGCTCCTGCATCCGGGCGGTGGCCGCGTCATCGGCCTCCTGGTGCAGCGAGAGCTGGTACTGGCCCGCTTCCTGGGCGGCTTCCTCGATGATCTGCTGATACTCTGCGGACAGGCCGTTCCACCAGTCGAGGTTCACCACCATCGGTTGCGGGTAGAAGTTGTGCTGGGTCCGCATCAGGTACTTGGCCTGCTCCGAGAAGCCCATCGTGACGATCGATTCGTGCGTGCCCTCGACCGCATCCACGACGCCGCTTTCGAGCGAGGTGTAGGTTTCGCTGAAGGCGATGGGGGTCGCGGTCGCGCCCCAGGCGTCCGCCAGGGCGACGAAGAGCGGGGTCTGCGGAATGCGCAGGCGCAGGCCCTGCATGTCCTCGAGGCTGTTCACCGGCGTGGTGGACAGAAGGTTGCGCGGCCCCTGGTACATGGCGCCGACGAGGTGGAAGCCCTGGGGCTCCATGAAGGCGTTGAGGTCGGGGGCGATCGCCTCGACCACCCGGGCCAGATCCTCGACGTCGTCGTAGGTGTAGAAGGCCTCCATCACCTCGATCTGCGGCACGAAGGCGCCAGTGCCGGGCAGGCCGCTGAGGACCATCTCGAGGCCCCCGGCGCGGGTCATCTCGGCCATTTCGCGCTCGGTGCCGAGCTCTTCGGCGTAGAAGACCTCGACGTCGATGGCGCCATCCGACTTCTCCTCGACCAGGCGCTCGAACTCGGCGCTGCCTTTCGAGATCGTGTGGTCGACCTGGTAGACGGTCCCAACGCGAAGCGTGACCTCCTGGGCCGAGGCGGACAGGGTGAGGGCGACCATCGCGGTCGTCCCGAGCAAGGCAGTGGCAAGATGTTTCATGTGTTCCTCCTCCAAGGTTCAGACGTGCAGACCGTGTGCGGTGCGCCGCGCGGCACGTTCCTGTGGCGCCGCAGGATGCGATCTCACGTTGAAAGCGCTTACACCTAAGCACTCGTGGATCGGGCTGTCAACGCCCGCTCGCCTCAATTTCCAAGGTTTCTTTGAGCTTGGGTGGCGGCTGGACAAGGCGCCCAGCGCGAACGGACGCGACAAATCTGCGCCGTTTGCAGCGCTCGAGACCTTGACGGACCGGCCGCCAGGGCCGCGTCGACCAGCGCGGCCTCCGGAACAGAAACCGCTTACATCCACAGCGTGTCCGCTGGGCGCCGATCAGACCCCCACGCGGAACACCTCGATCCCCAGTTCCTGCGCCAGGGCGATACGGGCCTCCATCGCCCGGTCCGCGCCCTCGGCGTCGTGGCCGTAGACCACCTGCACGTGATTGGCCTTGTGCCGTGCCATCATCTGGTCGCGGCTGACACCCGTCAGGACCGCGTGCATGATCGGCCATTCGTAGGTCGTCGCCCGCGACCGGCGTTCCGCCTCCTCCGGCGGCAGGGCCACAGCCGTGCCGCGCCCGATGTCCATCCGAAGCACGCCGTCCTCCACGAAGATCCGGCTCCAGACGATCTCGCCACCCCGGGCATAGCCTTTGAGGGTCGCGCCGCCGGAGGGAAAGAACATCGCCGGCTGACGGTGACATTCGCTGCCCGCCCAGCCGCCCTCGTGGTGGTCCGGCGGGGCGGCGCCCGAAATCTCGAACACCCAGACGAAGTCGTCCACCGTGCCCGACCGATCCTGGTCGCCCCAGCGCAGATCGTGCAGCGTCGTCGCGACCGGCTGGCCCAGCGCCCGGTGCACCCGGTTGATCATGACCGCGTCCAGCGCCGCGCCCTCGTCGACCTCGTTGAA
The DNA here is from genome assembly GCA_024304875.1 of Paracoccaceae bacterium. Lineage (GTDB taxonomy): Bacteria > Pseudomonadota > Alphaproteobacteria > Rhodobacterales > Rhodobacteraceae > JAMWZF01. The sequence continues at coordinate 1,220 of JAMWZF010000106.1, read as the reverse complement.
GTGGACGATGGCCTCGCCCTCACGGATGACGCTGCCGTCCCCCCGCCGGACCGGGGGCCGGTCGGGCGTGTTCAGCATCCCCTCGACGAGGTCGGACGCCGGCCAGAGATCCTTCAGCCCCTGCTGGTACTGGATGCCGATGGCCTCGCACCCGAAGTCGTCGGCGATGCGCACGGCGGCGATGTACATCCGGCACTGGTCCACGACCTGCGCCTCGGTCAGATGCTGCGCCGGGTCCGGCCCGAAGTGAAACGTCAGGCCCTTGTCCACCAGCCAGTCGTAGACCGCGCGGGCCTCGGCCTCGGGCACCTCCCGGGCGGCGTGGAACAGGGCGGACTGGGACAGGCGCTCCTTGAAGACGCCCATCGGCATCAGGAGCTCATCGGGCAGGATGGCGTTGTACATCCCCATGCAGCCCTCGTCGAAGACGCCAAGTATGGTCTTGGTCCGGCGGATGTCGGCGGCGATGGAGGCGCCGAGGTCCCGGGCCTCGGCCGGCAGATCGGCCGCCTCGGCGGGGCTGACGTGTGACAGATCGTGACGGATCTCGCCGGTGGTCAGCCATTCCTCCAGTTTCCCGAGGAAGAAGGCGTCGTCGAAGGCCTCGCTCCAGAGCGTCGAATACCGCACTCCGGCCTTGGTCAGCGACCCGTTGAGGTTCAGCATCCCAACGAGGCCCGGCCACTGGCCCGACCAGTTGGCGACCGTCAGGATAGGCCCCTTGTGCGTGGTCAGCCCGGCCAGGACATGGTGCGAATACTGCCAGACCGCCTCGGCCACGATCAGCGGCATCTCGGGGTCGATCCCGGCGAAGACGTCCATGCCCTCGCGCTGGCTGGCGATGAAGCCGTGGCCGCGGGCGTCGGCCTGGTGCTGCCGGACCAGTTCGTGGCCCATGCGCTTCAGGACCCGGGTCAGCGCCTCTTCCATTTCGGACTGCGCGGGCCAGCACTGAAGGTTCGCGCTTTCCCGCAGATCCCCGCTCGCGACGAGAGCTATCTTCATCGGGTCTCCCTCCCCATCATCTCTTCGATCTCGGCAAAGTCGGCCTGCATCTTGCGGAACACCCGGTATTTACGGTCGTGATAGCCGGCCACCGGTTCGCCCCGCGGCTCGACCGTCGCGCCGGTCGGCGCCATGGCGCCCGCCGCGGCGGCGGTGTCGGCAAAGGCCCCCGCGGCGACCGCCCCCAGCATCGCCGAGCCCAGCAGCACCGGTTC
>JAMWZF010000105.1 GCA_024304875.1 Paracoccaceae bacterium | reverse complement strand
TCCGGTCCGCCGAAGCCCCGGATCAATGCCGATGATGCGCATGGCTGCCTGTTCCCCGCCTGTTTGGCCGAGCGTTAGCACAAAACGCGAACACCTGTCCAAGGGCGCGGTGTCGCCGGCTCCGGCCCGTGACATCCAGGGCACGGCGGGACGGCGGGCGGTGTTCCCTACCTGAGCGATCGGTCGGGGCGGACCGCGTGGACGCCGGCGGCGACCGTCGGCAAAAGCGCGGTCACGGTGTTCACCAGATCACCGGGGGCAAAGGGCTTTCTGATCAGGGGAAGGTCCCGGAGGTCCCGTGGCAGTTCGGCGGGTCGAAAGGTCGTCAGGAAGGCAAGCGGCGTGCGGCTGGTTCGCGCAAGATCGAAGGTATGGCCGTCGTGCAGCCTGGCGTTGAGGAGCAGCGCGTCATGCTCCACCCGGTCGACGAGGCGGACGAGTTCCGCCAGATTGGTCGTGTGGCCGCTGACCGTGATGCCGGCATCGTCAAGGATCGCCGCGATGTCCATGACGACCGCAGCGTTCTTTTCCGCCACAAGGACGCGCGCTCCGGGCATTTCCATGCCTCCCACCATTTGAATATGGAACCAGGATACAGCTTTTTCGGGCCGGGCCCCAGCGGAAATCAGGACGTCGGCAACCGGTTCGTGTTCGGGGCGACCGTCGGGGCGTGAAGAAGGGCCGCACCTGACGCAGGGGGCCGCCGCGAACTGACGCTGCGTCGCGGCAAACGGACGGCGTCGCCCTCCCGAAGCGGACAAATTTATGACTGTTTTACAGATAGTTGGGGATCGAACCTGTCATGCGGCAGTTGCATGGGCGGTTTGCGGTAATGGCAGTGGTGTTCGCAGACTGCCCAACCTATGTGCAGCGGGCACCATTCAGAGGCGCACCCGCGCCCGGCCGCTGACCGCGGCCCCCACCACCGAACAGACGAAACGAGACGATCATGACCGCCGTAGACTATTCCGCTTCCGCCGCCCGCCGCCCCATCGGCCAGACCGGCTTCTGGGCCGCCGTGCGCGCCCGCATCGACGCCTACAGGACCTACCAGTCGCTGGACAAGCTGACCGACCAGCAGCTCGAGGATGTCGGGCTGACCCGCGGGGACATCGCCCGCGTGGCTTACGGCCGCTGAGCCGGTCCGAAGACGGAACGAACGAACGAGCGGGCGGTGCCGGACAGGCGCCGCCCGTTTCGATTCCGGGGGTCAGAGGAACCGGTCGAGCTGGTCGGAGATCCACTGCGTCGCCGGATCGACCGTCATGACCCGCGCGCCGAGCTGGTCGATCCCGTCGCCCTGGGACAGCGCGCCCAGCTTCGCCGCATAGGCCTCGGGGCCGAGGGCGCGGAACAGGCCGACCTTGCCGGCGAAGAGCAGGAGCGCCAGCAGAAGCATCGCCCGCCAGGGGAAGCGGATCGACAGCGGCCCGCGCTTCGGCACGTATTCGACGAGGCCGTCCTTGCCGACCTTCTTGCGGGCGCCATGCTCGGCCATCGCCAGCTTGCGCTTCTCGATCCGGGCCACCCGGCGCTCGAATTCGGTCTTGTCGGACGCCATCAGCCTCTCCTGCGTGATGCGTGAACGGATGCCCCGGTTCAGGGGGCGGCTGCCCGGCGCATACCGCGGGATTTCGGCGATATTTGGGCGGTCAGGCCCGGCGCAGGGTGAGCGTCGTCCAGTCGCCGTGGATGTCGCGGGATTCGAGGACGAAGCCGGCAGCCAGATAGGCCGCGATCACGGTATCGCCCTGCTCGTTCAGGAGGCCCGAGAGGATCGTGTGTCCGCCCGGGGCCGTCACGCCCGCGATGCCGGGGGCGAGGTCGAGGAGCGGCCCCATCAGGATATTGGCGAAGACGAGGTCGAAAGGGGCGACCTGCGCGATGGCTGGGGCGTCCAGCCCTTCGGCCACCAGCGCGTGCACCGTGCCGGTCAGGCCGTTGGCGGCGAGGTTCGCCTCGGCCACCTCGACCGCCACGGGGTCGATGTCGGAGGCGAGGATCGTGGCGCCCTCCAGCACCCGCGCCGCGGCCATGGCGAGCACGGCCGTGCCGCAGCCGAGGTCGAGCACCTTGCCGGGGGTCAGGCCGGCGTCCAGCAGCCGGTCGAAGGCCAGAAGGCATCCCAGCGTCGTGCCGTGGTGGCCGGTGCCGAAGGCCATGGCGGCCTCGATCAGCAGGGGCTGCACGCCGTCCGGCACCTTGTCCGCGTCGTGGCTGCCGTAGACGAAGAACCGGCCGGCCGGGACCGGGGCCAGTTCGCGGCGGACGTGGGCGACCCAGTCGACCTCGGGCAGCTCCGACACGGCGAAGGGTTTCGCGTCATGGGCGGCGCAGAGCAGCGCGAGGGCCACCTCGTCCGGCGGGGCCTCGAAATAGGCGCCGACCTCCCAGAGCCCCGATCCGTCCTCGACCTCGAAGACGCCGACGCCGGTGGGCGCGGGCTCCAGCGCCTCGAGCGCCTCGCCCAGCGCCTCGGCGGCGGGTTTTCCGGTCAGGGTGGTCAGGGCGGTCCAGGTCGTCATGGGCGCGCTTTGCGGGCTCCGGGGCCGACAGTCAAGCGGATCGCCGCGCATCGGCGGCGCAGGGCGTGAACCTACATCTGAAATATGTATTAATGCTGTATGACCGGGCGTCCTCGAAACAGGGTCCTGCTTGCCATGGCAGAGGAGACGCGCTCTGCCGTGCGTGATGCGGCCGAGGCGGTCTCGCTGTCCCAGGGCGAGGTGCTGGAGCGCATCGGCGAGGAGACAGGGACGGTCTATTTTCCGCAGAGCGGCGTGATCTCGACCCTGACGACCTTCAGCGACGGCACCATGATCGAGATGGCCAACGTGGGCCGCGAGGCCTGCACGGGCGTCAACCTGGTGCTGGGCAATCCACGGCAGCTGACCACCGAGGAGGTGCAGATCCCCGGCGAGGCCTGGCGGCTTCCGGTCCAGTCCTTCTCGACCCTCCTGGCAACCAATGCGGACTTCCGCGCCGCGGTGCAGGCCGCCGGGCAGTCGGTGCTGTACCAGGTGATGATCTCGGGCGCCTGCAACGGGCTTCACTCGGCCCGCCAGCGCCTCGCCCGCTGGCTGCTGACCATGCGCGACCGCGCCGCTGCCGAGGAGATGGACCTGACCCACGACTTCCTTGCCAGCGTTCTCGGCCTGCGCCGGGCCACGGTGTCGGAAGTGGCGGCCGGGTTCCGCAGGAGCGGGCTGATCGACTATGGCCGCGGCCGGATCCGCGTGACCGACCCTGCCGGCCTCGAGGCGGCAAGCTGCGATTGTTATCGCAGGGTTCGCGAGGCCAACGAGGCCCTCCTGCCCCCCGGTTGACGCCCTTTGTGGTCTGTTAGTACGTTACCGGACAGACAGGACCTGTCCGGTAACGTACCTGTTGGTGCGAGGGCGACGGGATGCGAACGGGACCAGGGGGCTACCACAGGTGACGCAGACCGACATGCCCAGCGCCGGGGCCGGCGACGACCTGATCGGAGGGGCCGTCCAGCGGTCGTCGGTGGCGATGATCGTCGCCGATGCCCGGCTCGAGGATATGCCCATCACCTACGCCAACCGGGCCTTCGAGACGCTGACCCTCTACAGCCGCGAGTTCGCGATCGGCCGCAACTGCCGGTTCCTGCAAGGCCCCGGGACCGACCCTGCCGACGTCGATCGGATCCGGGAGAACCTGCGCTCGGGCGAGGAGTTCCAGCTGACCCTCGTCAACCACCGCGCCGACGGGGCGCCCTTTCGCAACAGCCTGCTCATCTCTCCGGTTCACGACGACGACGGCACGCTGGCCGCCTACTTCGGCATCCTGCGCGCCGTGCCCGAGGCGGAGACCGGGCCGGCCCCCTCGGGCGTCGGGAGCGACGGGCTGTCCCTGCTGCTGGAGCTGCAGCACCGGGTGAAGAACCACCTCGCGATGATCGTCAGCATGATCCGCATCCAGGCCAGCCGCGATGTCACGCCGGAGTCCCTCAAGGCCATCAGCCGGCGGATCGAGGCGCTGGGCCTGCTCTACGAGGAACTGCTGAGCCGCAACGGGGAAGGCACGGACCAGATCGCCGCCGGGGCCTACCTCAGCCGGATCGCCACCGTCGTGTCCGGCCTCGAGGCGCGGGGGTCGATCCGCACCAACGTGGAGTGCGACGACATCGACCTGCCGGTCGAACAGGCCGCGCGCCTCGGCCTGCTGCTGTCGGAGTTCCTGACCAACGCCTACGAACACGCCTTCGAGGGACGCCATTCGGGATATGTCGAGGTCCGGTTCCACCGCACCAGCGGCGGCATCCGGCTGTCGGTCGAGGACGACGGCGTCGGCCTGCCCGAGGGCAGCACCTGGCCCTACGGCGCGGCCAGCATCGAGGACCAGCGGGACCGGGCCCGGTCCGAGACGGGGGAGCTGGACACCACGGGCCACGGCAAGTCGGGGGTCGGGGGCAGCATCATCGTGGCCCTGACCCAGTCGCTGGGGGCAGAGCTCAACGTCCTGCGCCCCAAGCGCGGCACCATCATCACCCTGGACATCGACCCGCCCGAATGAGGCCCGTCAGGCCGGGCGGGCGGGCACGCCGGCAACCGTCTGGCCTGCGGCCACGTCGCGGCTGACCACGGCGCCGGCGGCCACGATGGCCCCGCCGCCGATGGTGACACCGGGCAGGATCACCGCCCTGCCCCCGATCCAGACGTCCGCGCCGAGGGTCACCGGCAGCGCGCGTTCCATGCCGCGGCGCCGCTCGGCCACCTCGCGGTGGTGGTCGGCGCAGTAGATGTGGACGCCGGGGCCGAGCATGGTGCGCGCGCCGATCGTCACCCGCGCGGTGTCGAGGATCACGGCGCCGGAATTGATGTAGACCCCTGCCCCGATGTGCAGGTTGACCCCGTAGGCGCAGTGGAAGGGCGCCTCGATCAGGGCGTCCTCGGCGAAGGCGGCGAGGATCCCGCGCAGGGCCGGCCCGCAGCCGCCCCGGCCCGAGGGGTGCATGGTGCCGTGCTCGAAACAGGCGGTGCGGGCAGCGTGGCGCAGGGCCTCGAGGTCATCCGTCAGGCAGGAGTACCAGTCGCCGTCGGTCACGCCGGGCAGTGCGTTGGTCATGGGGCCTCCAGCGCCGCGATCACCTGCCCCGCAGGGTGGTGCACCGGGGCGGCAGTGTCGAGGGTCAGCTCCGGGCAGGCCCGTGTTTCGGCAAAGGCAGGAAGAGCGTTTTTTGGCCAGAATGAAGGAGCAGGGCGCCCCTCGCCCTCTTCACTCTGGCTCGAAAACGCATGCGCTAGGCCGCGAACAGGCGGGACGTCGACAGCCCGAAGCCGTCGTCGGTCTCGCATTGCGGGATCGAGAGGCGGCCGGCGAGTGCCCGGCCGAGCGTCGTGGTGCCCGGGCCGGAGGATCCGAAGATGTGGATCCGCCGGCCCGGCGCCGCGTCAGGCACCCGTGCCGATCGGGCAGGTCACGCCGGTGCCGCCGATGCCGCAGTAGCCGTTCGGGTTCTTGGACAGGTACTGCTGGTGGTAATCCTCGGCCCAGTAGAAGGGCTTGGCCGGCAGGATGTCGGTGGTGATCGCGCCGTAACCGGCCTCGGTCAGGCGGGGCTTCATGGCCTCGGCGCTGGCGAGGGCGGCGGCCATCTGGTCGTCGGTCGTGGTGTAGATGCCGCTGCGGTACTGGGTCCCCCGGTCGTTGCCCTGGCGCATGCCCTGGGTCGGGTCGTGGCCTTCCCAGAACACCTTCAGCAGGTCCTCGTAGGACACGCGGGCCGGATCGTAGGTCACGCGCACCACCTCGTTGTGGCCGGTCTTGCCGGAGCAGACCTCCTCGTAGGTCGGATTGGGAGTGAAGCCGTCGGCGTAGCCCGCCATCGTCATGGTCACGCCGGGGATCTTCCAGAACATCCGCTCGACCCCCCAGAAGCAGCCCATGCCGAAGATCGCCACCTCCTGCCCCTCGGGGACCTCGAGGGAGAGCGGGGTGCCGAAGACGTGGTGCTCGGCGGCGGTGGGGATGGGATCGGCCCGGCCGGGCAGCGCCTCGTCCTTGTCGACCATCTTCGTCTTGTTGGGGTTCAGAAGTCCGAACATGGGACCCTCCTGTTGACTGTCCCTACCCATGTCGGGCGCGGCGGGGCCGGCTTCAAGGGCGGTGCGCGGATGTGGCCCGCCCGCCGGGCCCGGCGCTGTTCATTCCGCCGGGGTCGGCAGGACGGCGGCGAAGATCGTCTCGTTCCCCGGCTCGGGATGGCGCGGGATCATCAGCGCGAGGCAGAGGGACACCCCCGCCATCCCGGCGGCGAGGAAGAAGACCGCGCCCGGCGACCACAGCCACATCAGGCCCAGCAGCACCGGCAGGAAGACCGCCGCGATGTGGTTGATGGTGAAGGCCACGGCGGCGGTGGGGGCGATGTCGCCGGGGTCGGCGATCTTCTGGAAGTAGGTCTTGAGCGCCAGCGCCATCGCGAAGAACAGGTGGTCGACCACGTAGAGCGCCGCCGCGATGACCACGCCCCAGCCGAACCAGTAGACCCCGCCGTAGGCGAGGAAGACCGCGATCAGCCCGGCGTATTCCACGATCAGCACCCGCCGCTCGCCCCAGACATGCACCATCCGCCCGATCAGCGGAGCGCAGATCATGTTGAGGACGAGGTTGATGAGGAACAGCGAGGTGACCTGGTGCACCTCCCAGCCGAAGCGCTCGACCATCATGAAGCCGGCGAAGACGACGAAGATCTGCCGCCGGGCACCGGACATGAACTGCAGCGCGTAGTAGAGCCAGTAGCGCCGGCGCAGGATCATCTTCTTGATCTGCGGGTTCGGCGCCTCGAACTGCGGATAGGCGAGGTAGCAGACCAGCGCGACGACGGCGGTGAACCCGCCCGAGATCCAGTAGACGAAGGCGTAGGAGAGGTCGAAGGCCTCCCAGGTCATCACGATCAGCACATAGGCCACCAGCGTCGCCCCCGACCCCGCCGCCAGCAGCCAGCCCAGCATCTGCGGCGCGCGGGCCTTGTCGATCCACTGCAGCTGAAGGGACTGGTTCACCGTCTCGTAGTAGTGGAACCCGATCGACGACAGCATGGTGATCGTCAGGATGCCGCCCAGCGAGGGGAACTGCGCCGTCAGCGCCGTCGCGACGCCGAGCAGGCCGAGCGAGACCACCGCCAGCACCTGCTCGCGCATGAAGAGGATGATGGCGATGACGCCGATGGCGAAGAAGCCGGGGATTTCGCGAACCGTGTGGAGCAGGCCGATGTCCGCCCCGTCGAAGTCCGCCGCCTCGATGACGAAGTTGTTGAGCAGGGCCGACCAGGTGGCGAAGGCCACCGGCATGGCCATGGCCATGAGGAACAGAAGGGCGATGGGCCGGCGCCAGAGCGGAAGTGTGCGGGCCTCGGCCAAGGGGACGGTGCGCATGTCCTTGCCCTTACGCCCGTTTCCGGGGGGAGGGAAGCGTCACACTCGGCGCATCGGCGCACAGGTCGGACGCAGGGGATGCGGAACTGCCGGTCGGCCGATCAGGCCCAGGGCGGCGTGGCCTCCAGGTCGATCTGGCCGAAGACGTGATGGCGATGCCAGGCGAGGTTGTCGGGGTGCGGCGCGTCGCGCGGATCGAGCGGCGGCAGAAGGCGGCCATCGGAGGGCAGCAAGCGGGCCACGACGTCGCCCGGCACCTTGTTGTGGGACACCAGGATCGTGGAGCGATCCTCGGCCACGCCGATCAATCCCCGATCGAACATCCAGTGCAGGGTGCCTGACAGCGCGAGGCCGTTGTGGACATGATCGCTCCCTTGACACTCGACAGGCCGGATATGGGCCGCCTGGACTTCGGGCCGCCCGCCGCCGTTTCGCAGGGTCAGGCCGGACATCGCGCAGCGATAGCCATAAGCCTCGCGCACTTTCCGGCGGAAGGCCACGTCCCGATAAGACCGGCGCGTCAGCCGCTCGATCACAGGGCGGTCGAAGGTGGCGGCGGGTTCGAGGAAGGCGGCCTGAGACTCGGGAGCGGCTGAATAGCGGGCGGCCTCCTGGTCCTCGAGGTCATGGGGCAGGCCCCGCTCGACGATCCCGGCGAAATCGGCCTCGGTCATCCGCCGGACGGCAAGCTGCGTGGCCCCGCCGGTGACCGCACCACCGCCGGGTGCGACCAGGGCTTCCTCCAATGGCCGCCCGTCGATCAGCCTGGGAACGTGAACGTCGAATTCCAGGTAGCTGCCGGGCGTAATCAGGGCGAGGTAGCGGCCCGCCTGCCCCGGCTTCTCGATGATGCTGTCGACCTTGGCGACTGCAAAATAGCCGCGCGGCCCCGCCTTGACCGGTTCGTAGTAGACGATCCAGTCCCCGACCGCCTCGGTCATCGCCTTGAGGTACTGCCGCGGGAAATCGTAGCGAACGTCAGGGTCATCCTCGTAGATCGAATCCGCCCTGTGCATGAGAACCAGCTTTGCCATCGGGCCAGGAAATCCGAACCGCGAAGGAAATCAAGCGATGACGGCCTTGCCCGTCGGTCGAAAGCAGCCTGCGGCACGTGACCTGAACCGTTCCTCCCAAAGATGAGTATTTGAGCCAACCCGAAGCAGAAAGAGCGCGCCATGCTGCGTCGGGCTGGTCCAAATACTCATCTTTCGGAGCGACACCTGCGGCCCCGGGGCCCGTTCAGTAGAAACTCTGCGGGTCGATATCTATGCTGAGCCTGAGGTCCCCCCTGACCCGCACCTGTCCGACCCATTCGGCCAGCGCCGCCTGGAGTGGCGCGCCCTTGCCGGCCTTGACCAGCAGGCGGACCCGGTGGCGGCCGCGGATGCGGGCGATGGGGGCCGGGGCGGGGCCGAAGACCTGGGCGCCGATGCGGCGGAGGGGGGCGTCCTTGCGGGCGAGTTCCGCGCCGAGGTCGAAGACCCGGCCCGCGTCGGGCGAGGACAGCACGATCCCCGCCATCCGGCCGTAGGGCGGCACGCCGGCGGCCTTGCGCCCGGCGGCCTCGGCGGCCCAGAAGGCCTCCTCGTCGCCGCCGAGGATGGCGCGGATCACCGGGTGCTCGGGCTGGAAGGTCTGCACCAGCGCCTCGCCCGGCGCCTCGGCCC
>JAMWZF010000104.1 GCA_024304875.1 Paracoccaceae bacterium | reverse complement strand
AGCCGCCCGCCGGCAACGCCGAGCTGTTCCGCGCCTTCTGCGCCGGGGCGGGGCTCGACCCGTCGTCCTATTCCGAGGCGGACATGATGCAGCTGGCCCATCAGCTGGGCCGGACGGTGCGCATCGCGACGCAGGAAATCATGACGATGTTGCAGGACCGGGCCAGCGTGAAGCTGTTCACCCGCGGCGGCGAGCGCACCATGCGCAGCGCCACCGGAAACAACCCGATGAAGTTCATGCCCGACACCGAGCAGGCGCTCGAGGCGATGTTCCTCAAGCCGCGCGACGGCTTCATGCGCGGGCCCGAGGGCTTCGAGAACGCCCTGCACGACATCCGCCAGCACCAGGGCGCGGTCTTTGCCGCGCTGCAGCCGGCCCTGCTTCAGCTGCTGTCGGGCCTGTCGCCCGAAGAGATCGCCGAAGAGGCCGGCGGCGGCATCATGGGCGGCGGCCGCTCGCGGTCCTGGGAGGTCTTTGCCGAACGCTGGGACCGCAAGGCCCAGACCGGCGACAACGGCATGCTCGACGCCTTTTTCGAAGCCTTTTCGAAAGCTTACGCCGAGGCCGCGGGCCGTCGTTGAAGGGCGGAAGCCGGGCGGTTCCCGTGCCACGTGGCGCTTGACCCAAGGGCCGATACGGGCCAGCTTCGGCAGCGCGATTTGAGCGAAGGATTTGTCCCATGGCCCTCGAGTGGATCACCGAACCGATCTCGGACGACGCCCCCTGCGGTCCGAACCTCGACGCGACGGACGACGCCGAATTCGTCGACTACTACTTCGATGCGATGGGCCGTCTGCCCGACCCCTATTTCACCCCCGGGGTGAACACCGGCTCGGGCCAGACGCCGGACAAGCTGTTCGACCCCAAGAGCGTCGACTGGGCGGCCGAATCCGAGGCGATCGAGGGTCTTCTGCACAAGAGCCGGGACATCCGGCTGCTGGCGCTGCGGGCGCAATGGGCCGTTCTCGCGGGGCGTCTGCCCGACATGGCGGATTCGGTCCGGGCGATCGCCGACGCGCTGGAGTCCTTCGGAGCCGACCTGCATCCCGAGGCCCATTCCGGGATCCAGGATCGCCGCGACGCGCTGGGCGAGCTGGGATCGCGCGATGCGATCCAGCTGCCGCTGATGTACTGCGGCCTGACCGGCACCACCGACGTGACCGTGCGCCGGATGCGCGTGGCCGAGGGCCGCTATACCGCCGGCGACGGAGAGAGTGACGTGAACGCCGGTTCCATGCGCTCGATGCTGGCCTCGGCGGATTCTGCGGCGCAGGTGGGCCGCAGCCATGCGGCGCTGATGACCCTGGCCGATGCCTTCAACCGGATCATCCGGAACTGCAAGCTGAACGACGGCTTCAACCCGGATTTCGGCGAAACCATCAACATCCTCAACGAGATGCGCGGTCTTATCACGGATGCCCGGCCGGACCTGCGCGGGGCCGAGGCAGACCTTGAACCGGCCGAGGCCGAGGACGGGGCCGGCGATGCGGAGGGCGCCGCCACGGACGGTGGCGAGGAGAGCGGCGGCACCACGACGATGGTGGTCCAGAACCTGCCCCCTTCGGCGATCAGGTCCCACGCCGAGGCCCGCCAGGCCCTGCTGACCTGCGAGGTCTACTTCCGGGCCAAGGAGCCCTCGTCGGCCGCCCTGCTGCTGGTCGTCCAGGCCCGGCTGCTGATCGGCAAGTCGCTGATGGAGGCGATGCAGATCCTGCTGCCGGCGGAGTCCCAGAAGGCCATCGTCAGTTTCGGCCCGCAGACGGGCTTTGCCCTGCCGGTCGACAAGCTGCGCCAGCTTTCCGCGGAAGTGCCGAACGGCGCCCCGGTCCAGCCGCCCGAGGTCGAGGAGGTGGGCGACCCGCCCGTCGTGACCAACACCGGCGAGGCGGCGGCGGCCCTCAAGGGGGTCGAGGACTTCTTCCGGCGGAGCGAGAAATCCTCCCCGGTCCCGATCCTGCTTCAGCGCGCGCGCAGCTATCTCGACAAGGATTTTCAGGCGCTCATGTCCGAGCTGATCCCTGCGGCACCGGCCGCGCCGGCGGCACCGGCGCAATAAGTTTGGAAAACCCTACTTGAAAGTGTTGCCCTTAGTTTCCAAGATTGACTCGTCAAGGCATTGAGGCTTTCATCCATTTCGAAAGCACGGAGATTTCATTATGGCTTCAGGTACCGGTTCAGGTTTCATCAAGCGTAATCGCCCGCCGCGTGTACAGATTGCCTACGCGGACCCCTACGACAGCGAAAAGATGGTCGAACTGCCCTTCGTGATGGGCGTGATGTCGGACCTGAGCGGCAACAACCCCGGTGTCGAGAAGGCCCCCACGGAAGAGCGCGCCTTCACCGATGTGACCAAGGACACGCTGGACGACTACATGGCGTCGGTGAAGCCCGGCGTCACCTTCATGACCGAGAACAAGCTCGATCCCGACTCGAGCGACAAGATGGGCATCAACCTGCAGTTCAACAAGATGTCCGACCTGGAGCCGGGGTCGATCGCCCGCCAGGTTCCGGCGCTCAAGAAGCTTCTCGAGGCGCGCGAGCAGCTGGCCAACCTTCAGAAGTACCTCAGCGCCAAGCCGAAGGCCCAGGAACACGTCAAGAAGCTCCTCAACGACCCCGAGTTGCTGAAGGTTCTCGCCGACAAGGTGGGAACGGGCGACGACGAGGACGAGGACCAGGGCGACAAGGCCTGATTGATTGATCGCGGTTCCGCCCCGGCCGGGGCGGTCGCAACCGGCGACGGATAGGGATGGTATAGAACATGGCAGAAGAAGCTCAGGTCGAAAGCGGCTCAGCCGTCGCGATGGACGAGCTGTCCGAATTCCAGGACATGCTCAAGCAGACGATCAAGCCGCGATCGGAAGTCGCCGCGAAGGAGGTGGACGGCGCCGTCGTCTCCCTGATCCGCGAGGCGATGGGCGACCAGTCGCTGATCTCCGAGGACGTGATCGACACGCTCGACGCCATGCTGGCGGCCATCGACGAGAAGCTGACCGCCCAGGTCAACGAGATCATGCACCACGAAGAGTTCCAGAAGATCGAGAGCTCCTGGCGCGGCCTGGCCTACACGATCAACAACTCCGAGACCGACGCCAGCCTGCGGGTCAAGGTGTTCAACGCCTCCAAGTCCGAACTGGCCGCGATGATGCGCCGCTATCCCGGCGCCAAGTGGGACAAGTCCCCGCTGTTCGACATGGTCTACGAACAGAACCTCGGCACCCTCGGCGGCAAGCCCTTCGGCTGCCTGATCGGCGACTACCAGTTCAGCCATTCCTCGGGTGACGTGAACCTGCTGACCTCGCTGTCGAAGGTCGCGGAATCCGCGCTCTGCCCCTTCATCTCGGCCGCCGCGCCCGAGCTTCTGGGCCTCGACAGCTGGAACGAGATCGCGGTCCCGCCGGACCTGTCCGAGATCTTCGAAACCCCGGACTACGCCCAGTGGAATTCCCTGCGCGACAGCGAGAACGCCCGCTTCCTGGCGCTGACCATGCCGCGCGTGCTGGCGCGGGAACCCTACAGCCAGGACGGCAATTCGGTCTGCGAGGAGTTCAACTTCATCGAGGAAACCGACGGCCACGGCGGCGAGAAGTATTCCTGGATGAACTCGGCCCACGCGATGGCCGTGAACATCAACCGTGCCTTCAAGGAACACGGCTGGACCGTCAAGATCCGCGGCGTGCAGTCGGGCGGCGAGGTGATGAACCTGCCGACCCATACCTTCGACACCGGCGACGGGTCCAAGGACATGAAGTGTCCGACCGAGGTGTCGATCACCGACCGCCGCGAGGGTGAGCTGTCCAAGGCGGGCCTGATCGGCCTGATCCACCGGCAGAACACCGACAAGGCCGCCTTCATCGGCGCCCAGTCGCTCTACCGGCCCAAGAAGTACGTCGACGACCTGGCGACCGCGTCGGACAACATGTCCAGCCGGATCCCCTACATCTTCGCCGTCAGCCGCTTCAGCCACTACCTGAAGGCGATGGTTCGCGACAAGATCGGCACCTCGCCGACCCGCGACCAGCTTCAGGCCGACCTGCAGAAGTGGATCATGAAGTACGTGACGGCGAACCCCGACACCGCCACCGAATACGACAAGGCGCGCCAACCGCTTGCCGCCGCCAAGGTCGAAGTCATCGAGGACGAACTGAACCCCGGCTATTACATGGGCAAGTTCTACCTCAAGCCGCACTTCCAGATGGAAGGAATGGACATCGGCATGTCGCTCGTGTCCAAGTTGCCCAGCAAGTAAGGTAACCAGTAACCCGGTTCTGTTAATCCAACCGATGCCTGTCAAAGTAATTTCAGAAAGATGACCGGCTAAGCCAATCAAGGAGCATCCAAATGGCTGTCGATATTTTCCTTCACCTTTCAAACAAAATTAAAGGCGATTCCCTGGACGTCACTCATGGCCTTCCGGCCGGCAAGCACGCCATCGACGTGCTGGCCTGGAACTGGTCCGTGAGCCAGTCCGGCACCACCCACATGGGCGGCGGCGGCGGCGGCGGCAAGGTGAACGTCGGCGACATCGCCATCACCAAGTACGTCGACACCGCCTCGGCCGAACTGATCAAGAAGTGCTGTGACGGTACCCACATCGACAACGCCAAGCTCATCGTCCGCAAGGCCGGCGGCGAGAACGGCGGCGCCGTGGAGTACTTCCAGATCAACATGAAGATGGTGATGATCACCTCCTACTCGACCGGCGGCGCCCAGGACGGCCTCGACCGGATCCAGGAGAGCCTGACCCTGAACTTCCGCAAGGTCGAAGTCGTGTTCATCGAGCAGGACAACCAGGGCCTGCCGACCACGATCCACAACACCACCTGGGACATCGGTGCCAACACCGCCCAGTGGAGCGACGGCGACCAGCCGCCGAAGGAAGGCACCTTCTAAGGCCGAGACATAACCGGCCCGGGCCCGGAGACGCGTCACTCCATGCGATCTCCGGGCCCGGACCGACCAGACGACGAGAAGACCCGAAATTCCGCGCCCTTCGGGCATTGCCAGCCCGGACAGATGCCGTCGGGGGCGCAGCTGAGACCCTCCTCTGACCCGACGACGGCATGAACGACCGCACCATCCCTCCCGTATCGACCAAGATGTCCCGGAACTGGCGCAAGGGCGACCGGTCCAAGATCTCTGTCATGCACGTCTTTCGGTCCGCCTTCTTCGAGCATGACGCCAAGAAGGCCACCGAGAAGTCCGAGGACGGATCGGCGCAGATCTCGACCCGGTCCAAGCAGCGGCGGCACGGGGTGAACGAAGACACCCTGCGCGCCCACCTGCAGGCCGACATCAATGCCCTTCTCAACACCATCCGCCTCGACGCCGTCGTGGACCTCGAGGATGCGCCCTATGTCGCGCGATCCGTCGCCAACTACGGCTTTCAGGACCTCTCCACGGTCTCTGCCGCTGACCTGAGCAAGTCCTCCGTGGTCAATTCCATCCGGCAGAGCCTGCTCGACCACGAGCCGCGCCTCGTTCCCGAGACCGTCGAGGTCAAGCTCGTCGACACGACAGGCGACGCGAACCAGCGCCTGGCCCTCCGGATCAGCGCCGAACTCATGGGCGACCCGGTCGACATCCCGATCGACTTTTCGGCCGAGGTGGACCTTGGCGCCGGCAAGATGAAGATGTCGGATCTGAGGCTGCAACAGTGAAACGAGCCTTCCGGGACGCCTACAACCGCGAGCTTGCGATTCTCAAGGAACGCTCGACCGAGTTCGCCGCCGACTATCCCGGGATCGCCGACCGCCTTGGCGGGCTGATCGAAGAGAACCTCGACCCCGCGTTGCAGGGCCTGCTCGAAGGCAGCGCCTTCCTTGCCGCCCGGGTCCAGCTGAACATCGAGGAACAGTTCCGCACCTTCACCGAGGAGTTGCTGGACCAGGTCTTTCCCGACGCGCTTGCCCCCACCGCCAGCGCGATGATGGTCCAGGCGACGCCGCCCTTCTCGAACAGCGACCTCGAGGAGGGGATCCGCTTCGCGCCCGGCGACTACCTCGACGCGCGCTACATGGATGCCGACCGCCGGGTCTCCTGCCGGTTCCGGCTGTCGGCGCCGCTGACCCTCTGGCCCCTGCGCCTGACCGAGATGAAGTATCATCCGCGGTCGGGCCCGATCGGCGCCCTCGGTCAGGACATCGCGCCGGGCACCAAGGCCGGGCTCGTGGTCGAGATGGCCCGCGTCGGCAGCACCGGCCGCACTGGCGGACCGGAACCGCTGAGCGGCCTGGCGGTGGACGAGCTGCCGATCATGTTCACCGCGGCGATGCCGGAATCCGTCGCCCTCTACGAACAGCTGCTGTCGGACTGCACCCGCGTGTCGCTGCGCTATCACACCTCGCAGGGCGATCCGGTCTTCGTGCGGATGCCGAACGACTGCATCCAGCAGGTCGGCTTCGGCGAGGACGAGAAGCTCTACCCCCATGACGTGCGCCTGTTCGACGGCTTCGCCCTCCTGCGCGAGGCTTTCGTCTTTCCGCGCAAGTTCCTCGGGATCAGGCTCTGCGGGCTCGGGCAGGCCCTGCGCTCGGTCACCGCCAACAAGGTCGAGATCATCTTCGAGTTCGCGACGCCGAACCAGTTGCTCGCCACGCAGCTGGAATTGCAGGACCTGCAACTGCACTGCGTCCCGGCGGTGAACCTTTTCGAGGAGACGTCGAACCAGGTGCGGATCGACCGCAAGCGGCACGAGTTCGTGGTCACGCCGGATTCCTCCCCGATGACCCACTACGAGATCCACTACATCACCGAGGTCTATGCCCATTACGCCGGCCATCAGAACAAGGTGCGCGTCCGCCCGCTCTATGCCCTGCCGCCCGAAGGACAGGATCCCCGGCAGACGCTCTACTACACCTCGCGCCGCAAGCCCCGTCGCCTGACCGACCGCGAGCGCCGCTTCGGCACCCAGCGCTACCGCTACCGCGGGACCGAGACCTTCGTGTCGCTCTACGAACCGCCCGAGGCCGAGGAGGCGCAGCGGCTTCAGGTCAAGACCCTGTGCTCCAACCGGCACCTGCCGGAGTACCTGCCCATCGCCCAGGGCAAGGACGATTTCTACATGTGCGAGGACCAGACCGTGACGCTGACCTGCGTCGCCGGACCGACCCCGCCGCGGGAGTCCATGCTGGAACTGGAAGAGATGGCGCCGCACCGGACGACCCAGGGCGACAATTACTGGCGCCTGATCTCCTTCCTCAGCCTCAGCCACTACGGGCTGGAGAACCGGGACGGCAAGGGCGCGGCCTCGCTCCGCGAGATGCTGTCGCTCTTCGCGGACCTCAGCGACACGATCACCGAGGCGCAGCTGGACGGGTTGCAGGAGGTCGAGACACGGCCGATCACCCGCACCGTCGCCCGGTCCGACGGCTATCACCCGGCCCGGGGCCTCGAGGTGCGGCTCACCTTCGACGAGGACGATTTCGAGGGGTCGGGCGTCATGCTGCTCGGCGCGGTCCTCGACCGGTTCCTTGCGGAATACGCGGCGGTCAATTCCTTCACCCAGACGGTGATCACGTCCCGTCAGCGCGGGGTGATCCACACCTTCCCGCCCCGGTCAGGCCACGGGCCGCTGCTATGAAAGGCGCGGCGGAGGTCCCCGAGTACGCCCGCTATGGCTTTCTCGCGCTTCTGCGCCATCTTGAACGGCAGAACGGGTCGATGCCGCGGATCGGCCGGTCGCGCCGGCTGCGGGACGAATTCGTCCGGCTCGGGCAGGACCCGTTCCTGGCCTTTCCCGACACCGACCTGAACGCCGTCGACCTGGTCCGGCGGCCGGCCATCGTCCGGTCCCGGTTCCTCGGCTTCTTCGGGGCCTTCGGCGCGCTGCCGCTGAACACCACCGAGGAGGTTCACCGCTGGTTCAGCTTCGGCGACCGGTCCTTCGTCGATTTCGTCGACATCTTCGCGACCCGGTTCATCCAGCTTTACTACCGCAGCTGGTCGGACAGCCGGTCGGTCACACAGTTCGACCACCCCAACGACGACAGGTTCCGGCTCTATCTGCTGTCCATGACCGGCCTCGGCACCCCGTCGTTCTGGAACCGCAACACGGTGCACGACACGGTCAAGCTGCGGATGATGCCGCTGGCGATGGGCCGGGTGAAGAGTGCCGTGCGCCTGCGCCAGATGCTGGAGCTGCATTTCGAGACCGACATCGAGGTGCAGGAGATGGTCCCGTCGTGGATGACCTTCGAGCCGGATTCCCTGTCGAAGATCGGCCAGCAGGGCTCGACCCTGGGGCGGAACATCCACCTCGGCAGCCGGATCCAGTCCATCGGAGAGAAGATCTGCGTTCATATCCGGGTGGCCACTCTCAAGGAATACAAGGATTTCCTGCCGGGCGGCGGAAAGAACGCGCATCTGCGGGACATCATCTTCTGGTATCTCGGCCGGGTGTTCGAGGTCGATGTCGTGGTCTGGTTGCCGCGCAAGGAGGTTCCGGCCGCGCAGATCGGCGTGTCGGTCGAACTGGGCTGGATGGCCTGCGTCTCGCCGCAGATCCCGCCGGGACAGGAGAACGAATTCGTCCGCGGTACGATCTACCGGCTTGACCCGACGGCGCAGGACCGCGCCGTGGAGCGCGCCGCCTGAATGACAACAAGTCTTTGAACGACAGGGAACGGGGATAGTTAAATGACAGAGATCACGATTGAAAAATATGCCGGCAAGATGAACCGCGCTGGCTACGACGCCTTCATTCAGGCGATGCGCCAGGCGAGGGCCGAGCGGAACCGCTATGTCGACCTCGCCCACTGGCTGTTCCACGCGGTCAGCAACCAGAACTGCGATATCTCCATCACCCTCAAGGAGCTGGGCCTCGACCGGGGCCGCGTGCTCAAGGACCTGCAGGACGCGATGGGCGGCCTCGACCGCAACGTGACCGAGACGCCGGGCATTTCCGAGGCCATGTCCTCGATGCTGAACAACGCCTGGGTCTATGCCACGCTGTATTTCGGCGAGGCGCAGATCCGCACCGGCCACGTCCTGACCGCCTTGCTGAACGATCAGGACCTGCGCCGCCACACCATCCGCTGCTCCAGGATCTTCGGCGACATCAACGCC
>JAMWZF010000103.1 GCA_024304875.1 Paracoccaceae bacterium | reverse complement strand
TGACCGCCTCCAGCGCCCGCCAGTCGGTCCTGACCCGCCGCCAGTCCCTCGCCCAGGCCGAGGCCCGGATCGACCAGGCCCGCACCTCGCTGTCCCGCGTCGACATCACCTTCGCCGAGGCCGAACGGACCCTCGACGACACCGAGGTCGAGGCCAATTTCTCCGGCACCCTCAGTGGCGTGACGGTGACCGAGGGGGGCCGGGTGACGGCCAACGAACAGCTCGCCCAGCTGGTCGATCCCGACCGGCTCGAGGTGTCCTTCCGCGTCTCCACCGCCCAGTACGCCCGCCTGCTGGACGACGAGGGCCGCCTGCGCCGCGCGCCGGTGACGGTGACGCTGGACGTCAGCGGCGTCGACCTCACCGCCCCCGGCACCATCAGCCGCGAGGGCGCAGCGGTGGGCGAGGGGCAGACCGGCCGCCTGATCTTCGCCACGCTCGACCCCTCGCCCGCCTTCCGCCCCGGCGACTTCGTGACCGTCACGGTCGAGGAGCCCGAGCTGGACAACGTCGCCGTCCTGCCCGCAACCGCGCTCGCCGCCGACAACACCGTGCTCGTGGTGGGCGAGGAGAACCGGCTGGAGCTGGTGGACGTCACGCTCCTGCGCCGTCAGGGCGACGACGTTCTGATCGACGCCGGGGCCCTCGGCGGGCGCGACGTGGTGGCCGAACGCTCGCCGCTGCTCGGCTCCGGCATCCGCGTGAACCCGATCCAGCCCGGCGGCACCGACGCCCCCGAGGAAGAGATCGCCGAGATGCTGACCCTCGATCCCGACCGAAAGGCCCGGATCATTGCCTTCGTGGAAGGCAGCGAAATGCCCGACGAGGCCAAGACCCGCATCCTCACACAGCTGGACGAAGACGAAGTGCCCGCCGAGATGGTCGCCCGGCTGGAAAGCCGGATGGGGAGCTAGGGCATGGCGGCGCGCGACCTGAAGGGGGCGAACGGCGTCCTGTCCTATTTCACCCGGCACCGGACCCTTGCGAACCTGCTGCTGGTCCTGATGGTCGTCGCTGGCATCTGGGCCGCCCCCAAGATGCGGGCGCAATTCTTTCCCGACATCATCGTCGACAGCGTCACCGTTTCGGTCCGCTGGGACGGGGCCGGGGCCGAGGACGTGGACCGTGCCATCGTCCAGCTGATCGAACCGGCGCTGACGACGGTGCAGGGCGTGACGGAAACCTCGGCCCGGTCCACGGAGGGCAGCGCCCGCATCCGGCTCGAGTTCGAACCCGGCTGGGACATGGCCCGCGCCGAGGAGGACGTGGCGGCGGTCGTCGACGGCATCGGCGACCTGCCCGAAAGCGCCGAGGACCCGACCGTCAGCCGCAACCAGTGGTCCGACCGGGTCACCGACGTGATCATCACCGGCCCCGTGGGGGTGGACCAGCTGGCCCGCTTCGCCGACGAGACGGTGCTGCGCCTGCGCGAGGCGGGGGTGACCCAGACCACGATCCGGGGCGTCGCCGCGCCCGAGACACTGGTCGAGGTGACCTCGCTGTCGCTGATCCGCAACGACGTGACCATGGCCGAGATCGCCTCCGCCATCTCGGCCGCGGCGGACACCAACCCTGCGGGGGACGTCTCAGGGTCCGCCCGGGTCCGCGCCGGGGTCGAGCGGCGCAGCGCCGAGGATATCGAAGCGGTCGTCCTGCGTACCAACGCCGACGGCTCTCAGCTGACGGTCGGAGACGTTGCGACGATCACCGTCGGCGGCGTGGACCGCGACCGGGCCTATTTCGTCGGCGAGAACCCCGCCATATCGATGCAGATCGACCGGTCCGACCGGGGCGACGCCATCGACATCCAGCGCCGGGTCGAGGAGGTGACGGCCGAGGTCCAGGCCGGCCTGCCCCAAGGCGTCAGCATGGACCTGATCCGTGGCCGGGCCGAATACATCACCGGGCGGCTCGACATCCTGCTGGAGAACGGCCTGCTCGGCCTCGGCCTCGTGGTGGGCCTGCTGTTCCTCTTCCTCAACGCCCGCACCGCGCTCTGGGTCGCGCTGGGCATCCCGGTGGCGATGTCGGCGGCGGTCTTCCTGATGTACATGGGCGGGCTGACGTTCAACATGATCTCGCTCTTCGCGCTGATCATCACCCTCGGCATCGTGGTGGACGACGCCATCGTCGTGGGCGAACACGCCGACTTCCGGGCGCGGCGGCTGGGCGAATCCCCCGTGGCGGCGGCCGAGAACGCGGCGAAGCGGATGTTCACCCCGGTGTTCAGCGCCACCCTGACCACGATCATCGCCTTCTTCGGCCTCGTCGCCATCGGCGGACGGTTCGGCGAGATGATCGCCGACATCCCCTTCACCGTGATTGCCGTGCTGATCGCCTCTCTGGTGGAGTGTTTCCTGATCCTGCCCAACCACATGAGCCACGCGGTGGGCGGCGACCGGAAGTGGTACGACTGGCCCTCGCGGCAGGTGAACCGGGGCTTTGGCTGGGTCCGCGACACCCTGTTCCGGCCGCTGATGCAGCTCGTGATCTGGGCGCGCTACCCGGTGCTGGCCGGTGTCATCCTGATCCTCGCCGGTCAGGTCAGCATGATGGTCACGGGCCAGGTCCAGTGGCGGTTCTTCTCCTCGCCCGAGCAGGGGAGCGTCACCGGCAACTTCGCCATGCTGCCGGCGGCGGACCGGGACGACACGATCGAGATGATGCGCGAGATGCAGCGCGCGGTGGAAGAGGTCGCCGCCGCCCGCGAGGCCGAGACCGGGGTGAACCCGGTGGCCTACGTCATCGCCGAGATCGGCGGCAACGCCGGGCGCGGCCTGTCCGGCGCCGACACCAAGGAGCCCGACCAGCTGGGCGCCATCTCCATCGAGCTGATCGAACTCGACCTGCGGCCCGACTACACCTCCTTCGCCTTCACCGCCGACCTGCAGGAGGCCGTGCGCCAGCATCCCTTGGCCGAGACCGTCAGCTTCCGCTCCTGGGGCGGCGGGCCGGGCGGTGACGACATCGACGTGGAACTCTCGGGGTCCACGCCGGAGGTGCTGAAAGAGGCCGCGGAGGAACTGAAGACCGAACTCGGCCGCTTCGCCGAGGTGACCGCGCTCGAGGACAGCCTGGCCTACGACAAGGAGGAACTGGTCCTCCAGCTGACGCCCCAGGGCGAGGCGCTGGGCTTCTCGATCGACGGCATCGGCGCGGTCCTGCGCGACCGGCTCGGCGGGATCGAGGCGGCGAGCTTCCCGGACGGGACCCGCAGCGCCACGATCCGGGTGGAGCTGCCGGACAAAGAACTGACCGCCGACTTCCTCGACCGCGCCCAGATGCGCACCGAGGCCGGAACCTACCTGCCCCTGACCGACATCGTCTCGGTCGAACGGCGGACGGGCTTTTCGACCCTGACGCGGGACAACGGCGTGCTGCTGATCTCGGTCAACGGCGACCTGACCGACGACGACCCCGACCGCGCCGCCGAGATCATGACCCAGCTTCAGGACGACATCCTGCCCAGGATCGAGGAGCGGTTCGGGATCGACACCTCGCTCTCGGGCCTCGCCGAGCAGGAGCGCGATTTCCTCTCCGACGCCACCTTCGGCGCGATCATGGTGCTGCTGGGGATCTACCTGACCCTGGCCTGGATCTTCGCCAGCTGGACCCGGCCGCTGGTGGTCATGGCGATCATTCCCTTCGGCCTCGTCGGGGCGATCTACGGGCACAACGCCTGGGGCGTGCCGATGTCGATCTTCTCGGTCGTGGGCCTGATCGGGATGATCGGGATCATCATCAACGACAGCATCGTCCTGGTGACGACGATCGACGAGTACGCCAGGGACCGGGGCCTGATTCCCGCCATCGTCGACGGCGCGGCCGACCGGCTCCGGGCCGTGCTGCTGACCACCTTGACGACCGTGCTCGGCCTCGCGCCCCTGCTTTACGAACAGTCGAGCCAGGCGGAATTCCTCAAGCCCACGGTCATCACCCTCGTCTACGGTCTCGGCTTCGGCATGGTTCTGGTGCTTATCGTGGTGCCGGCCCTGCTGGCGATGCAGCAGGACGTGGCCAAGCAGGTGACGGCCGTGCGCCGGTCCCTGCGGGCGCCTTCAGCGGTGGCGGTGCCGGTCTGGGCGGCCGTGGCGGGGGTGCTGGCGCTCTTTGCTGCGGTGGTGGTGCCGGTGGCGGTGACCGGGGCGCCCTGGCCGGTGCTGGCCGCCGTGGCGCCGGGCGGGCTCGGCGGGGCGCTGGGGGTCTTCCTCCTGGGCACTGCCGTCCTGTTGGTCGCGGTCTGGCTGCTCTCCGCCCTCCTGCGCGGCATCCGGCTGCACCGGGCGGCCTGACCGCGGCGGGCGCGTCCCCTGATCCGGCGTGGAGGGGGGCGCCGCCCCCCGGCCTTCGGCCTCCCCCCGAGGTATTTATGGCGAAAAGAGAGGGAAAGGGGCGCGGCATGTCCCATCTTTTTGCTGCACATACCTCCGGAGTAGCCGAAGGCAGCGGTCGATGCCGGGAGCGCCGTGTGGTCGGCGCCGTTCAGTCCGGGACGTTGTCGATGCCCGATCCGCCCCAGGGGTGGCAGCGCAGGATGCGGCGGAGGGTCAGCCAGCCGCCCTTGATCCCGCCGTGTCTGGCCAGCGCCTCCATCGCGTAGGCCGAGCAGGTGGGCTGGTAGCGGCAGCTGTGGCCGACCCAGGGCGAGAAGGTCAGCCGGTAGAAGCGGACGGGCAGGGAGAGGAGCCAGGCGAGGGGGGTCATCCGTGCAGGTCCTCGAGCGCGGCGGCGAGGTCCGCGCGAAGCCTGTCGAAGGGCAGGGCGGCGGTGGCGTCCCGCCGGCCGATCAGCACGTAGTCCCAGCCGGGCTGGGCGAGGGCGGGCAGGTCCAGCCGGGCGATCTCGCGCAGGCGCCGTTTGGCCCGGTTGCGGGCAACGGCATTGCCCACCTTCTTCGAGCAGGTGAAACCGACCCGGACGGTCGCGGGATCGGTCTCCTCCTCGGGTCCGCGCGGTCTGGCTTGCAGCACGAACCCCGCCCGCCGCGCCACCCGTCCCCGGGCGGCGGCAAGGAAGTCGCGCCGCTTGCGCATCCGCTCCAACACGAAAACCGCCGCGGGAGCCTCTCCTGCGGCGGCGTCGGTCTGGTCGGTCACAGGGGTCACGTCACCCCCGCCCGGACGGCTCAGGCGCTGAGCTTCTTGCGGCCCCGGGCCCGGCGGGCGTTCAGGACCTTGCGGCCGCCCTTGGTGGCCATGCGGGCGCGGAAACCGTGGCGGTTCTTGCGAACCCGGTTCGACGGCTGGAAGGTGCGCTTCATCGCGGCTCTCCATCTGCTGCGCGGCAAGCCCCATACTCGGGACTCGAGCCGCGGAAAACACTAAGAAGCCCGCCTGATAGGGGGGAGGGGACGGTCTGTCAACGCGGCGAAGGGCCGAAGTGGCGGAAAATACACCGTCTGGCCTCGTAAAATTGTTACAGCCGCCGCGTGCCGCCCTGCCGATCCTGAAACAACCGGCCCAAGGGCATCAACCGCCCGTGATGCCCCCTGAAACAGGGCTGTTTTCCAGCCAATTAACCGTCAACCAGAGTGACATGACCGCAAGGGACCTGCAGGAATGGCCGTGATGCCCGACACCGACGACCCCCGGGGCAACCCGATTCTCCGACGCCTGCCGCTGGCAGGGGTCGCCCTGGCCGCCGTCCTCGGCGCCATCTTCCTGCGCGATTACCTGAGCTTCGAGGCCCTGGCCGAGAATCGCGAGGCCCTGCTGGCCTTCCGGGACGCCAACTACATCGGCACGGTCCTCGTCTTCGTCGCGATCTACGCCGCCGTCGTCGCCTTCTCGCTCCCCGGGGCCACGATCATGACGCTGACCGGCGGCTTCCTCTTCGCCACCTTCCCCGGCGCGCTCTTCAACGTCACCGGCGCGACCCTCGGCGCCATCGCCCTCTTCCTCGCGGCCCGCTGGGGGCTGGGCGCGCAGCTCGCCAGCCGGATCGACGCCTCGGAAGGCACGGTCAGGAAGATCAAGGCCGGCATCGACGAGAATCAGTGGTCCATGCTCTTTCTCATCCGCCTCGTCCCGGCGGTGCCCTTCTTCGTCGCCAACCTGATTCCCGCCTTCATGGGCGTGCCGCTCTACCGCTTCGCCGTCTCGACCTTCCTCGGCATCATTCCGGGCGCGGTGGTCTACACCTCGGTCGGGGCCGGGCTAGGTGAGGTGTTTGCGAGGGGCGAGACGCCGAACCTCGGCATCATCTTCGAGCCGCAGATCCTGCTGCCCATCCTCGGCCTCTGCGCCCTCGCCGCGCTGCCGATCCTGCTGAAGGCCCTCCGCGGCCGGAAAGGCCTCTGATGAGACGGATCGAAACCGACATCTGCGTCATCGGCGCCGGCTCCGGCGGGCTCTCCGTCGCCGCCGGGGCGGTCCAGATGGGCGCCCGGGTCGTTCTGATCGAGGCCGGCAAGATGGGCGGCGACTGCCTGAACTACGGCTGCGTGCCGTCCAAGGCGCTGCTGGCGATGGGCAAGCAGGCCCATGCCTCGGGCGAACCCGTCAGCCGGCCCGAGGCCCTGGCCCATGTCCGCGAGACCATCGCCGCGATCGCCCCCCACGACAGCCAGGAGCGGTTCGAGGGCCTCGGCTGCACCGTGATCCGCGAGCGGGCGAAGTTCATCTCGCCCACCGAAGTGCAGGCCGGGGAAACCGTCATCAAGGCCCGCCGCTTCGTCGTCGCCACCGGCTCCGGCCCGCTGGTGCCGCCCATCGACGGGATCGACACGGTGGACGTGCTGACCAACGAGACGATCTTCGACCTCGAGGAGCGGCCCGAGCACCTGCTGGTCATCGGCGGCGGGCCCATCGGGATGGAGATGGCGCAGGCCCACCGGCGGCTCGGCTCCAAGGTCACGGTGATCGAAGGGCAGAAGGCCCTCGGCAAGGACGACCCGGAGCTGACGGCCATCGTGCTGGACGGCCTCCGCAAGGAGGGGATCGAGATCGTCGAAGGGGCCCAGGCCGAACGGATCGAGAAGACTGGGGCCGGGATCACCGTGCATACCTCGAAAGGCAGCCATACCGGCTCCCACCTCCTCATGGCCGTGGGCCGCAAGGTGAACGTCGAAGGGCTGGACCTCGACGCCGCCGGGGTGACATGGACCAAGAAGGGCGTGACGGTCGACGACCGCCTGCGCGCCAGGGGCAACGCACGGGTCTATGCCGTCGGCGATGCCGCGGGCGGGCTCCAGTTCACCCATGTCGCCGGCTACCATGGCGGGATCGTCGTGCGCTCCGCCGTCCTCGGCCTGCCCGCCAAGGCGCGGACCGACCACCTGCCCTGGGCGACCTACACCGATCCCGAACTGGCGCAGGTCGGCCTGACCGAGGCGGACGCGAAGAAAAAGCACGGCGACAAGCTCGAGGTCATCCGCATCGACTACGCCGGCAACGACCGGGCGCAGGCCGAGGGCAGGACCACCGGCCTCCTCAAGGTGATGGTGGTGCGGGGCAAGCCGGTCGGCGCCTCCATCGTCGGGCCCCAGGCGGGCGAATTGATCGGCACCTGGGCGCTGGCCATCGCCAATGGACTCAAGATGTCTGCGCTGTCGAACGCCGTTCTGCCCTATCCGACCCTCGGCGAGATTAACAAACGCGCCGCGGGCGCCTACTTTAGCCCCAAGCTCTTC
Organism: Paracoccaceae bacterium; assembly: GCA_024304875.1. Classification (GTDB taxonomy): domain Bacteria; phylum Pseudomonadota; class Alphaproteobacteria; order Rhodobacterales; family Rhodobacteraceae; genus JAMWZF01. The sequence goes on along the minus strand of JAMWZF010000103.1, from coordinate 1,516 downwards.
GAGAACCCGTGGGTCAAGCGGGTGACCGGCTTCGTGCAGAGATGGGTGCCGTAGGACGTGACGAGGACGACGGGTCAGGCAGGTCAAGCGGGAGGCAGCGCATGCTGAACTCCCTCTCCGGGCGTTTCCTGATCCTGACCACGGTCTTCGTGATGATCGCGGAGATCCTGATCTTCGTCCCCTCCGTCGCCCGCTTCCGCGAGGATTACCTGCTGCTCCGGCTGGAACGGGCGCAGATCGCCTCGCTCACGCTCCTCGCCAACGACATGATCGACGAGGAGCTGGAGGAGGAGCTTCTGGCCAACGCGCAGGTGTTCAACGTCGTCCTGAGGCGGGACGAGGTGCGCCAACTGGTGCTCTCCTCGCCGATCCCGGCGCCGATCTCCAAGACGGTGGATCTTCGGATGCAGACGCCCTGGACGCTGATCCGGGACGCGCTGCAACGGATGCTCTCCTCCGAGGAGGAGGTGATCCGCGTGATCGGCACGCCCTCGCGCGATGCGGGCCTGCTGATCGAGGTCACGATGGAGACCGACGATCTGCGCGCCCAGATGATCGACTACGGCCTTCGCATCCTCGCGCTCTCGGCCTTCATCTCGGTCATCACCGCCGGCCTTCTGTTCTTTGCCGTCCGGGCCCTGCTGGTGCGCCCGATCAAGGGGGTCGTCGGCGCGATGAAGTCCTACGCCCTCGCCCCCGAGGACGCCCGCCGGATCATCACCCCCACCGCCACGGTGACCGAGCTGCGCGAGGCCGAGGAGGCGCTGGCGATGATGCAGCAGGACCTGACCGGGGCGCTGCGCCAGAAGGAGCGGCTGGCCCAGCTCGGCGGAGCCGTCAGCAAGATCAGCCACGATCTGCGCAACATCCTGACCTCGGCGCAGCTCTTCACCGACCGGCTCGAGATTTCCGAGGACCCGACGGTCAAGCGCATGGCGCCCAAGCTGGTGGGGTCGATCACCCGGGCGGTGAACCTCTGCGAATCCACGCTCGCCTTCGGACGGGTGGACGAGCCGCCCCCGCGGCTGGCCCGGGTCAGCCTGGCCGAGATCGTGGGCGACGTCTTCGACGGCGAGAGACTCGCGGCGGGCGAGGCCGAGGGCTCCTTCGCCGAGGACGTACCCGCCAGCCTGATGGTGCGGGTCGACGGCGAACAGCTCTACCGGGTCCTGTCGAACCTCGTGCGCAACGCCCGCCAGGCGATCGAGGCGACGGGCGAGGCCGGAGAGATATTGGTCGCCGCCAGCGAGGACGACGACGCCTGGTGGATCACCGTGACCGACACGGGGCCCGGCCTGCCGGCCAAGACGCAGGAACACCTGTTCCAGCCCTTTCACGCCGGCACCAGCAAGGGCGGCTCCGGCCTCGGCCTCGCCATCGCGGCCGAGCTGGTCCGCGGCCACGGCGGCCGGCTCGACCTGCGGCGCACCGGACCCGAGGGCACCGAGTTCGCCGTCTGGCTCCCCAAGGCCGACGCCGCGCTGCCGGATGCGGCGGAGTAGGGCGCTGCCGGGGA
>JAMWZF010000102.1 GCA_024304875.1 Paracoccaceae bacterium | reverse complement strand
CACCTGACAGCTTCCGAGGAGGCCCCGCCATGAACCGCCGAGACATGATCCTGACCGCCCTCGCCGCCACCGGGCTTGCCCCGATGGCCGCCCGCGCCGCGCAGGAAGGCAATTTCGAAGTCACCCGCACCGAGGCCGAGTGGCGCGCCATGCTGAGCGACATCGAGTATCGCGTGATGCGCGAGGAGGGGACCGAACCCGCCGGGTCGTCGCCGCTCGACAAGGTCTACGAGCCGGGTCTCTACCACTGCAAGGGCTGCGACCAGGCGCTCTATTCCTCCGAGACCAAGTACGACAGCGGCACTGGCTGGCCGTCGTTCTGGGAGGCTCTGCCGAACGCCATCGAGACCAAGCCGGACCGCAGCCTGTTTTCCGTGCGGACGGAATGCCACTGCGACCGCTGCGGCAGCCACCTTGGCCACATCTTCGACGACGGGCCGGCACCGACCGGGAAACGTCATTGTCTGAACGGCGTCAGCCTGGTCTTCCGGGCCGCCTGACCTCCTCCGCCTGGCCGCCCCCGCTTAACAGTCTGTTAAGCAATTTCACGGGATTCGCCGCCTGACTGCCGCATTTGTGCCCGCATTCGCCAGCACATCCGGGGGGCTGCTCAGACACGGTGAAGGTGATGATCGGGAAGGCCCGGCTCGGGAGGGAAGTGTTTCACTCACGCGGTGAAAAAAGCCTGGCCCTGGCCTATGCCAGCGTCGGGCTTTTCGGCGCGGCGATCGGCTTCCTGGTCGCGCTTCACCTCAGCCGCGGTGATATCCTTCGCGGCGGCTTTTCTCTCTACGACTTGTGGATGATCGTTGCGGGCGGCATCGGCTCGATGACGGGTCTGTACCTGGCGGCCGATCGGTTCGGCCATTCTGGCTGGCGCGGTTTCGTCAATGCGCTGGCCGCATCCGTCTGGGTCAGCTTCGTGTCCTCGCTGATCGGCGGGACGTTGATGCTGCCGCTTTATGGCACGATGTTCGGGCCGTTTACCCTCGCGATCACGCTGTCGACGCAGCCCGTCTTCGCGATCCTGTGGTTCGCCAACCTGTTCTGTGCCCACCTCCTGCTGACCTATTGGAAGCGGGAGCGGGATTCGATCTTCGAGGCCTTCGACTCCGGACGGATCGAGGCCTATCGCCGCGAACGCGAGGCCAGAAGACGACTTAGCGAGCAATGACCCGGCTGTTGCCGGCGGCCTGAACGACGAACCGGCTGAGGGCCGCCAGCTCCGCCGGGCTGAGTTCGGTCGCCGCGGTGATCGTCCGGCTGGCGAAGGTGCCCGCCGCGGCCGCGGTGCGGGGCGGCTCTGCCCGGAAGGTGTAGGTGGCGGTGCGCCCGTCGACAGCGGTCAGGACGAGCTGCGCATTGAACCACCCTTGGGTCCGGGCGACACCCGTGGCCCGCAGGATCGCCCCGTCCTGGGTGCGTTCGAGCGCGACCGCGGTCACCTCGGCTACCGGCTGGCGGGCGTCCAGCACCAGGCCGCGGGCGCCGGCGGGGACGAGCGGGGCCAGCGTGCCGTCCGCCTGCACCCGGGCGCCGCCGCCACCGCTGGCGAACCAGTTCGACGGGTTCAGACCGCTGCCCGACAGGCGGGCGCAGCCGGCGGTGGCCATGACAAGGCAGAGAGCAAGGGGCAGGGCGCGCATCGGTATCGTCCTCGGGATCGGTCTGCCAAAGGGTTAGCCCAAGCCGCCGCGCATGAAAAGCCGAGGCTGGACCTCGCCTGTCCGAGTGCCTAGGTCAGCAGGGCATTAGACAAGGAGCAAGACACATGGCCCAAGAGGCCTTCGAGGAGCTGGCCGAGACCTTCGAGTTCCTGGACGACTGGGAGGACCGCTACCGGCATGTCATCGACCTCGGCCGCGCGATGGACCCGCTCGACGCGGCGCTGAAGGTTCCGGCGACCAAGGTGGACGGCTGCGCCAGCCAGGTCTGGCTGGTGCCCCGGACCGAGGACGGTGTGCTGCGTTTCGACGGCGACAGCGACGCGATGATCGTCCGGGGCCTGATCGCGGTCCTCAAGACGCTGTTCGACGGGTTGCCGGCGGACGAGGCGGCCAAGGTGGACGCGCGGGCCGAACTGGGCCGGCTGGGGCTGAACGATCACCTGTCGGCCCAGCGGTCCAACGGCCTGCGCGCGATGGTGGAACGGCTTCAGGGCTTTGCCGCCGCCGCCTGAGATCTAGTCCTCAGGCTCGAACTCCAGCGCCACGCCGTTGATGCAGTAGCGCAGGCCCGTGGGCTCGGGCCCGTCGGGAAAGACGTGGCCGAGATGCGCCTCGCAGCGATTGCAATGCACCTCGGTCCGGCGCATGAAGAACGACCGGTCCTCCTTTTCGCCCACGTGCTCCTCATCCACGGGTTTGTAGAAGCTCGGCCAGCCGGTGCCGCTTTCGAACTTGTGGGCCTGGTCGAAGAGCGGCGCGCCGCAGCAGACGCACATGTAGGTGCCCGGCCCCTTGGGGAAGTCCTCGTGCGTGCCGGCCCGCTCGGTCCCGTGCTTGCGGGTCACCTTGTAGGCCAGGTCGCTGAGCTGCTGGCGCCATTCGGCATCGGACTTGATGACTTTTTCCATGTCGGGCTAACCTTCCTGTCACGTTCCGCTCATACTTAGGCGAGGCGGGGCGAAGGACAAAGCGGACAGGGCGTCACGATGTTGCGAAAGGGCCGGCTGACCGCACGCTTCGCCGAGGGCGAGGCGGATCTGCACGCCGCGCAAAGCCTGCGGCATGCGTGTTTCGTCGATGCGCGGGGCGGGGCGCCGCGCCCCTCACGCCTCGACCGCGACGCCTACGATCCGATCTGCGAGCATGTCCTGGTCGAGGAGGCCCGCTCCGGCCGCCTGCTCTGCACCTTCCGTCTTCTGCCGCTCTCCGGCGGCGCCGAGATCGGGCGCAGCTACGCGGCCCAGTTCTACGAGTTGGACGCGCTGCGCGACTTCGATGGCCCAATGGTCGAGATGGGCCGCTTCTGCATCCACCCCGAGGCGGCCGACGCGGATGTCCTTCGCGTCGCCTGGGGCGCGATGACCGCCTATGTGGATGCGCATGGCGTGGAATTGCTGTTCGGTTGTTCGTCCTTCCAGGGCACGCATGCCGACAGATACCTCGACAGCTTCGACATGCTTGCCGAACGGCATCTGGCGCCCCGCCGCTGGCTGCCGCGGGTGAAGGCCCCGGATGTCTTTCGCTTTGCAGAGCGCCTCGCCCGGCCCTTCGACCGCAAGGCGGCGCTGCGCCGGATGCCCCCGCTGCTCAGGACCTACCTGACAATGGGCGGCTGGGTCAGCGACCACGCGGTGGTGGATGCCGAGATGGACACGCTGCACGTCTTCACCGGGCTCGAGATCGCCGCGATCCCCCCCTCCCGGGCGCGGGCCCTGCGGGCGGTCGCAGGGTAGCCGGTGCCCGTCTGGGATCAGGTGCCTCCGGCGGCCCTATTTGAGATCCGCAGAAAGAGGGGGGCTTGAGGCTGCCCGCGCCGCGGATTACCTCGCGGGCATGGCCCGCGCTCCCCTTCTTCAAGTGTCCGACATCGCCCTGACCTGGGGCGGCGATCCTGTCTTCGACGGCGTCGACCTCGTCGTCCAGCCCGGTGACCGGGTGGCGCTCGTGGGTCGCAACGGCTCGGGCAAGTCGACCCTGATGAAGGTCATGGCCGGGCTGATCCAGGCCGACCGCGGCGAGGTCGTCTCGCCCGCCGGCACCACCGTCGGCTACATGGAGCAGGACCCGGACCTGTCCGGCTTCGAGACCCTGGGCGATTTCGCTGCCGACGGCCTCGATCCGGCCGAGGCCTGGCGCATCGAGGCTGCGGCCGAGGGTCTCGATTTCGACCCGGCCCGGCCGGTGGCCACGGCGAGCGGCGGGGAGCGCCGCCGCGCGGCGCTGGCGCGGCTGCTGGCCGGGGAGCCGGACCTGATGCTGCTGGACGAGCCGACCAACCACCTCGATATCGGCGCCATCGGCTGGCTGGAGGACACGCTGAAAGCGACCTCCTCCGCTTTCGTCCTCATCTCCCATGACCGCGCCTTCCTGACGGCCCTGACCCGCGCCACGCTCTGGGTCGACCGGGGAGTCGTCCGGCGGCAGGAGAAGGGCTTCGAGGCCTTCGAGGACTGGCGTGACAAGGTCTGGTCGGACGAGGACATGGCCCGTCACAAGATGGACCGGAGGATCAAGTCCGAGGCGCGCTGGGCGGTCGAGGGAATCAGCGCGCGGCGCAAGCGGAACATGGGCCGGGTCCGGGCCCTGCAGGACCTGCGGGCCGAGCGTGCCGGCCAGATCCGCCGCCAGGGAACCGCCGCGATGGCGCTGGACGAGGGGCCGCGCTCGGGCCGCAAGGTGATCGAGGCGCGGGGGCTGGGGAAAGCCTACGGCGACCGGCAGATCGTGCGGAATTTCGACCTGACCGTGCAGCGCGGCGACCGGGTGGCGCTGGTGGGGCCGAATGGCGTCGGCAAGACGACGCTGATCCGGCTACTGCTGGGGCAGGAAGCGCCCGATGTCGGAGACGTGAAACACGGCACGAACCTCAGCGTCGCCCTCTTCGACCAGTCCCGCGCGGCGCTCGACCCCGACGCGACCTTGTGGGACAGCCTTACCCTCGACCCGTCGATGGCCGTTTCGGGGAATTCCGACCAGGTCATGGTGCGGGGCACGCCGCGGCACGTTGTCGGATATCTGAAAGACTTCCTCTTCGACGAGGCCCGCGCCCGGGCGCCCGTCCGGTCGCTTTCGGGCGGCGAGAAGGCCCGGCTCCTGCTGGCGCGGCTGATGGCGAAGGAAAGCAACCTTCTCGTCCTCGACGAGCCGACCAACGACCTCGACATCGAGACGCTGGACCTGCTGCAGGACCTCTTGGACCAGTACGACGGCACCGTCCTGCTGGTCAGCCACGATCGCGACTTCCTCGACAGGGTGGCGACGACCACCGTGGCGATGGAGGGCGACGGCCGCGCCACGGTCTATGCCGGAGGCTGGTCGGACTACCGGGCGCAGCGCGGGCGGGACACGGCGACGCCCGCCCCGCCGGACAAGCCGGCAGCCGCGGTGAAACCGGCCGCGAAACAGCCGAAGGCCGCTCCCTCGGGTCTCAGCTTCACCGAGAAGCATCGGCTGGAAGAACTGCCCGGCCTGATCGAGCGGCTGGAGGCCGAGATCGGCAAGCTGGAGGGGCTGCTGTCGGACGCGGAGCTCTTCACCCGCGAGCCAGTGAAGTTCCGCAAGGCGACCGAGGCACTGGCCGAGCGGCAGCAGAAGCTGAGCGCGGCGGAAGAGGAGTGGCTGGCGCTGGAGGAGCGGGCGGCGGGCTAGTTCCGGTCAGGCCCGAAATCTGCACCGGCCGCTTACCGTCGCCCTCGCGGTGGCCAGCACAGCCCCCAGAATCAGACGCATGGCGGACCCTCTCTCAAGGTCCCGCCATGCTTCTGTCACCTGCCGGTCAGGCAAGCGCGGCGATCAGCCGTCGAAGTTGACCTCTTCCATGATCCGCAGGGCGGTGCCGCGATTGGCGGCCAGCTCGTCCAGCGAGACGGTGTCGGCCTCGAAGGTGCCCCATTCGGCCACGACGTCAGAGACCTCGGCGCTCTCCAGCACGGGGTATTCGTGGTTTTCCTCGGCGTAGATCGCTTGCGCCTCGGGCGAGACGAGGAATTCCATCAGCTGCAGCGCCTCGTCCCGGTTCGGCGCGGCCTGCGTCATGCCGATGCCCGAAACGTTCACGTGGGTGCCGCCGTCCTCGAAGGTCGGGAAGACGATGCGGACCGAATTGGCCCATTCCTGCTGTTCCTCGTCCTCGAGCATCTGGCCCATGTAGTAGGTGTTGCCGAGCGAGATGTCGCATTCGCCGGCCCAGATCGCGCGGACCTGTGCCCGGTCGTTGCCCTGCGGGCTGCGGGCGAGGTTGTCCTTGACCCCCTGGGCCCATTCGGCGGCAGCCTCTTCGCCGTGGTGGGCGATGACGGCGGACATGAGCGCGAGGTTGTAGTTGTGGGTGCCGGGGCGGGTGCAGATGCGGCCCTCCCAGGTGTCGGAAGCGAGGTCCTCGTAGGTGGTCACCTCGCCGTCGGCCACGCGCTCCTTGGAGGCATAGACGATGCGGGCGCGGGTGGTGAGGGCGAACCAGAGGTTCTCGTCCGAGCGCAGTTCGGCGGGAATCGCGCTGGTCAGCACTTCGCTCTCCACGGGCTGGAGCACGCCGGCCTCGGCGATCTGGCTGAGGTTGGCGATGTCGACGGTCATCACGAGATCGGCGGGGCTGCGGGTGCCCTCGGCCTGCAGCCGCTCGACGATGCCGCCGTCGATGAACGAAAGGTTCACCTCGATGCCGGTTTCCTCGGTGAAGGCCTCCATCACGGGCTCGATCAGCTCGGGCTGGCGGGTGGTGTAGATGTTCACGTCGGCCAGGGCCGGGGCGGCGATGGCGGCAAGGGTGGTGCCCATGAGGGCGGTGCGCAGGGTCATGTGAGCCTCCTTGGTTTCTCGGAGGCTGTAAATCTGACTAAAATACTCGGGTCAATACCCGACTTTATTGATCGGCTTTTTCCCGGGCCTTTGCCGCGGTCCAGAGCGCGTCCATTTCCTCGAGGGTCGATTGGTCGGGCCTGCGGCCCTCCGCGGCGAGCGCATCCTCTACCGCATTGAACCGGCGCGTGAATTTCGCATTCGTCCGGCGCAGGGCCTGTTCGGGGTCGACGCCGAGATGCCGGGCGAGGTTGGCCATGACGAAAAGCAGGTCGCCCATCTCGTCCTCGATCCGGTCGGGGCTGAGGGTCTCCTGCGCGGCCACCAGTTCGGCCGCTTCCTCCTGCAACTTGTCCAGAACCTGCACCGTGGAGGGCCAGTCGAATCCGACCCGCGCCGCCCGCTTCTGCAGCTTCATCGCCCGCAGGAGCGCCGGCAGGCCCACCGCGACCCCGTCGAGGGTCCGGGTCTGGGCCTTGGCCGCCCGTTCCTGCGCCTTGATCGCCTCCCAGTCGGCGGTCTGCTGGTCGGCGCTCTTGTCGCGGCTCTCGCCTGCGAAGACATGCGGATGCCGCGCGACCATCTTGTCGCTCATCTGGTCCGCCACATCGGAAAATGTAAAAAGTCCGGCCTCCTCGGCCATGCGGGCGTGGAAGACGGACTGAAAAAGAAGATCGCCCAGTTCGCCCTTCAGCTCGTCCCAGGCCTCGCGCTCGATTGCGTCCGCCACTTCGTAGGCCTCTTCGATGGTGTAGGGGGCGATGGTGGCGAAGGTCTGTTCAATGTCCCAGGGGCAGCCGGTGTCCGGGTCGCGGAGCCGCGCCATGATCTCCAGCAGGCGGGGCATCCCGCCATGGGGGTCATGCACCAGCCGGTCCGAATCCTCGTGCGTCATCTCTTTTCCTTCCCCGAAATCCGGGGCAGGCTAGGGGGCCTGATTTGCGAGGGAAACCCCATGCCCGTCCTGAACTCGATCGCCGCCCTCTCGGACGAGATGGCGACCTGGCGCCGCCACCTGCACACGATCCCCGAGCTGGAGTTCGACTGCGTGAAGACTTCGGCCTTCGTGGTTGAAAAGCTGAAGGAATTCGGGATCGACCGCATCGAGACGGGCATCGCGAAGACGGGCGTCGTGGCCATCATCGAGGGGCGCGAGCCGGGCCCGACCATCGGCCTGCGCGCCGACATGGACGCCCTGCCGATCGAGGAGGCGACGGGCCTGCCCCATGCCTCGACCCATCCGGGCGTAATGCACGCCTGCGGCCATGACGGGCACACGACGATGCTGCTGGGCGCCGCGAAATACCTCGCCGAGACCCGCAACTTCGCCGGCCGCGTCGCCCTCATCTTCCAGCCCGCCGAGGAAACCGGCGGCGGCGGCGGTGTCATGGTCGAGGAAGGGATCATGGACCGCTTCGACATCGCCGAGGTCTATGCCCTTCACAACGCTCCGGGAAATCCGGTCGGCCAGTTCCACACCACGCCGGGCCCGATCATGGCGGCGGTCGACATCTTCAGCATCGACATCCAGGGGCGGGGCGGTCATGGCGCGATGCCGCACGAGACCGCCGATCCGGTGATGGCCGCCGTGGGAATCGTGCAGGCGATCCAGACCATCGTCAGCCGGAATCACTACGCGATGGACGACCTCGTCGTCAGCGTGACGCAGATCCACACCGGGTCCGCCGACAACATCGTCCCCGACAGCGCCTGGATCAACGGCACCGTCCGCACCTTCGACCCGGAGGTGCAGAAGATGGTGATCCGCCGGATGGAGGAGATCGTCGCGGGGCAGGCGGCGGCCTACGGGGTCGAGGCGACCCTCGACTACCAGACCCAGTATCCCGCCACGATCAACGACGCCGAGCGCGCCGCCTTCGCCGCCGGTGTCGCCGCCGACATCGCCCCGACCGAGCCGGAGGGCGGACGCGAGATGGGGGCCGAGGATTTCTCGTACATGCTGCAGGCCCGCCCCGGCGCCTACCTCTTCGTCGGCAACGGCGACAGCGCGGGGCTGCACCATCCGAGATACGAATTCAACGACGAGACCGCGCCCTACGGCGCCTCGTTCTTCGCCCGGATCGCCGAGAAGGCCTTGCCGCTGCCGGGGTGAACTGCCCGGTTTTCCGGCAGGAAGAGGGCTTTAGCCGGGGCCCGGTGCGTGCCATGGTCGCGCGCGAAGCGAGGGGGACCCGATGGCTCTGGAAGATGCGAAGACAGAAACCGACCGCGCCTTTCGCGGGGGGGATCGGGGACTGGCCTACGAGAACGCCTTTGCGGGGGCGACGTCCTTCCTCCGTCGGCGCTACGCGGCCGAGGCGGTGGGCGCGGACCTCGTCTTCACCGGCATCCCCTTCGACCAGGCGGTGACGCACCGTCCCGGCGCGCGGTTCGGGCCGCGGGCGATCCGCGAGGCCTCGACCCTGCAACCGGCGGACCCGCCCTTCGGCTGGGGCTTCGATATCCTTACCGATTTCACCCTCTACGATTGCGGCGACATGCCCTTCGACTACGCCGACATGGCCGCCACCCCCGCCCTGATCGAGGCGCACATCGCCCGGCTGGGCGCGGCCTGCCCGGTGGTGACGCTGGGGGGCGACCATTCGATCACCCTGCCGATCCTGCGCGCCATGGCGGCGCGGCACGGGCCGCTTGGCCTGATCCAGTTCGACGCCCATTCCGACCTCTGGCCCGACAGCGACCCCGCCCGCCGGGTGGACCACGGCACCTTCGCCGGCAAGGCCGCGACCGAGGGCGTGATCGACCCCGCCCGCAGCATCCAGGTCGGCCTGCGGACGACCTGCGAGGACACCTACGGCATCGCGC
>JAMWZF010000101.1 GCA_024304875.1 Paracoccaceae bacterium | reverse complement strand
ACAGGGACCGGCGGCGTGGCCTACGCCGGGCCGGTCGCGGGACTTTCGCTGATCGCAGCCTTCGTCGCGACCCGGCCACGCCTCCTCGCCGGCCTGGCAACCCTCGCCTACCGGGCGACCGGCCTGCTGCCGCGGCTCATGGCCCGGATCCGCACCGCCGCGCGGTCCCTCCGCACCTTCTCGACGCTGCCGGTCATGGGCGGCGCCATCGGGCTCGGCCTGGTCGGCTGGGCGGCCGAGGGCTATGCCTTTCACCTGCTGCTCGCCTGGATGGGCGCCGAGGTCCACCTCGCGATGGCCGTCGCCATCTTCACCTTCGCCACCCTCGCCGGAGGACTGACCGGCGCGCCCGGCGGCGTCGGCGGGGCGGAGGCGGCGATGGTGGCGCTTCTGGCGCTCGAGGGCGTGCCGCTGGAGGTCTCGGTCCCGGCCACGCTGATCATCCGTGTCACCACGCTGTGGTTCGCCATCGCCATCGGCCTCGCGGTCTTCCCCCTGGCCGAGCGCCTGTCGAAACGGCGCTGAGACGATGGACGGGGCGATCGAGACATACTCCGGCTGGGGCCGCGCCCACTTCGCCACCGGACCCGTCGCGCACCCCCGCACGGTCCGCGAGGTCGACCCCGGAAAGCCAGCCTTCGGCAACCGCCGCTCCTACGGCGACGCGCCGCTCAACCACGGGCGCGCCGCGACGGACATGACGGCGCTCGACAGGATCGTCGCCTTCGATCCTGTCTCCGGCCTCCTGACGGTCGAGGCCGGGGCGACCCTCGGCGACCTGCTCCGCATCTACGCCCCCCGCGGCTGGAAGCCCGCGGTGGTCCCCGGCACCGGCTTCGCCACCGTCGGCGGGGCCATCGGCATGGACGTCCACGGCAAGAACTACCGCGACGGGGCCTTCGGCGACCACGTCACCGCGATCACCCTGCTGACCCCCGCGGGCGAGCGGGAGATCACCCCGAACTCCGGCGCGATCTGGAAGGCCACGGTCGGCGGCCTCGGCCAGACCGGCGTCATCACCCGCGCCACGCTGCAGCTGGCCCCCTGCCCCGGCACCGCCATGCTGGTCACCGAGCGCAGGGCGCGGGACTGGAAGGAGCACCTGGAGATGCTGGGCAGCGACGCGCCCTACATCGTCGGCTGGATCGACGCGACGGCCACCGGAGCCGCGCTGGGGCGCGGCATCGTCGAAGAGGGTCAGATCGTCCGCGGCATCACGCCCAAGGCGAAGGCCGCCAGGACGATCCCGATCGACGCCCCCCACATGGCCCTGAACCCCGCCGTCGTGCAGGCCTTCAACGCCGCCTACTACGCCCGCGTCCCCAAGGCGGGCCGCAGCAGCGTCCGCACGCTGGAAACCTTCTTCTTCCCGCTCGACAAGATCCACGACTGGAACCGGCTCTATGGAAAGCGCGGCTTCCACCAGTTCCAGTGCGTTGTCCCCCTCGACCAGGCGGACGTGCTGAAACAAATGCTGGAAAAGATCGCCGCCGCCGGCGTCGCCTCCCCTCTCGCGGTCCTGAAACGGCTCGGCCCCGGCAACGGGAACTTCATGTCCTTCCCGATGGAAGGCTGGACCCTCGCCGTCGACATGCCGAACCGGCCGCAGGTGAAACCGCTTGCCCGCGAGCTCGAGCGCATGACGTTTGAGGCCGGCGGGCGCATCTACCTCGCCAAGGACGCGCTGGCCAAGGGCAGCAGCATCCGCGCGATGTATCCCCATCACGCCGACTGGCTGGACGAAGTGACCAAGGCCGACCCGGACGGCCTCTACGCCACCGACATGGTGCGCAGACTGGAGCTGAGATCATGAGCGCAGAGACCTGGATCATCGTGGGCGCCACTTCGGGCATGGCCATTCCCTTCACCCGGCTTCTGGCCGGGCGGGGCGCGGCGCTTGTCCTTGCCGGACGCCGGATGGAGGACCTCTCCGCCATGGCGACCGACCTCACCGAGCGCGGCGCCGTCTCGGCCACGCCGGTGATGTTCGACGCCCGCGACCCCGGCACCTTCGACGCCATCCTCGCCGCCGCCAAGGCCGCCGAGGGCACCCTGAACGCCGCCGTCTTCGTCGGCTCCATGCCCGAGCAGAGCGCCATCGACGCCGACCCCGCCCTCGTCGACGGGACCATCGCCGACAGCCTGACCGGCCCGGCGCGTCTGCTGACCCTCCTGGCGCCCCAGTTCGAGGACAGGGGCACCGGGACCATCATCGGCATCGGGTCCGTCGCCGGCGACCGGGGCCGCATCGGCAACTACGTCTACGGTGCCGCCAAGGCGGGCTTTGCCACGTACCTCTCGGGCCTGCGCAACCGGCTCGGCCGGTCGGGCGTGCATGTCCTGACGGTCAAACCCGGCCCGGTGCGCACCCCGATGACCCAAGGCATGAAGATGCCCTTCATGGCCGAGGCGGACGCCACCGCCGAGGACATCCTGAAGGCCGCCGACCGCAAGAAGAACGTCCTTTACACCAAGCGGATCTGGTGGCCCATCATGTCGGTCATCCGGGCGATTCCCGAGCCGATCTTCAAGAAGATGAGCGTCTGAGGACGGGCCGAGCCCCGCCTTACACGGCCTCCGCCCCGGTAAGGCGTGTCGTGCCGCGCCCCTTCCGCAACTCGCCGGTTCCCCTCGCCCGCGCCCGCCCCTACATAGGGGCCGACACGCAAAGAGGAGAGCCGACATGCCCAAGACCCCCGTCTTCGACGCCGACAGCCGCGGCGGCAGGAACCTCGGCCCCCTGCCCGACTGGGACCTGACCGACCTCTACCCGGCCAAGGACTCGCCCGAGCTGGCCCGCGACATGGACTGGCTGGAAAGCGCCTGCGCCGATTTCGCCGCCGACTACGAGGGCAAGCTGGCGACACTGGACGCCGCCGGCATGTTGGAGGCCGTCAAACGCTACGAGACGATCGAGACGGTCGGCGGGCGCATCATGTCCTTCGCCTACCTCGCCTATGCCCAGGTCTCGACCGATCCCGAGCGGGCAAAGTTCCTCTCCGACTGCCAGGACCGGATCACCGCCTTCACCACGCCGCTGGTGTTCTGGAGCCTGGAATTCAACCGGCTGGACGAGGCGCACCTGCAGGACTTGCTTGCCGCCGACCCCGACCTCGCCCGCTACAAGCCGGTCTTCGACCGCATCCGCAAGATGAAGCCCTACCAGCTTTCGGACGAGCTGGAGAAGTTCCTGCACGACCAGTCCGTCGTGGGCAGCACCGCCTGGAACAAGCTCTTCGACGAGACCATCGCCGGCCTGACCTTCGACGTGGAGGGCGAGGACGAACCCCTCGGCATCGAGGCGACCCTCAACCTTCTCTCCGAACAGGACCGGAGCAAACGCGAGGCCGGTGCCCGCGCCCTTGCCGCCACCTTCGGGGAAAAGGTCGGCCTCTTCGCCCGCGTCCACAACACGATCGCCAAGGAGAAGGAGATCGAGGACCGCTGGCGCGGCATGGAGACGCCCCAGACCGGCCGCCACCTCGCCAACGACGTGGAGCCCGAGGTGGTCGAGGCCCTGCGCGGCGCCGTCGTCGCCGCCTATCCGCGCCTCTCCCACCGCTACTACAAGCTCAAGGCCAAGTGGCTCGGGCTCGACACCATGCAGGTCTGGGACCGCAACGCCCCCCTGCCGATGGAGACCGACCGGATCGTGGGCTGGGACGAGGCGCGCGAGACGGTGATGTCCGCCTACGCCGGCTTCGATTCCCGCATGGCCGACCTGGCCGAGCCTTTCTTCGACAAGGGCTGGATCGACGCGGGCGTCAAACCCGGCAAGTCCCCCGGCGCCTTCGCCCACCCCACCGTCACCACCGCGCACCCCTACGTGATGCTGAACTACCTCGGCAAACCGCGGGACGTGATGACCCTCGCTCACGAGCTTGGCCACGGCGTCCATCAGGTGCTGGCGGCCGGCCAAGGCGAACTCCTGTCCTCCACCCCCCTTACCCTGGCCGAAACGGCCTCCGTCTTCGGCGAGATGCTGACCTTCCGCAAGCTGCTGGCCGAGGCCCCCACGAACAAGGAGCGCAAGGTCCTCCTCGCCGGCAAGGTCGAGGACATGATCAACACGGTCGTCCGGCAGATCGCCTTCTACGACTTCGAGTGCAAGCTGCACGCCGCCCGCGCCAAGGGCGAGCTGACGCCGTCCGAGATCAACGACCTCTGGATGTCGGTGCAGGGCGAAAGCCTCGGCCCCGTCTTCGAGTTCATGGACGGCTACGAGACCTTCTGGGCCTACATCCCCCACTTCGTGCATTCGCCCTTCTACGTCTACGCCTATGCCTTCGGCGACGGGCTGGTGAACGCCCTCTACGCCGCCTACCAGGACGCGCCCGAGGGCTTTAACGACAAGTATTTCGACATGCTGAAGGCCGGCGGCTCCAAGCATCATTCCGAACTGCTGGCTCCCTTCGGCCTCAACGCCGCCGACCCGGCCTTCTGGGACAAGGGCCTCGGCATGATCGAGGGCATGATCGACGAACTGGAGGCGATGGAGGGGTGAGCACGCGCCTGCGCCGAGCCGTCGCCGCGGATGTTCCGGCGCTGGAACGGCTGCGCCCTGCCGGTGGGCAGGAGGGGCTGGTCGGTGTCTTCGCCGACTGGCCGGAAGAGACCCGCGATCCGGCCTTCCTCCATGTCATCGAACATGGGGGCGCGCCGGTCGGGTTCTTCCGCATCGACCCCGCCTTCCAGGACCGCGATCCGCGCCTGCCCGAGGGCGCGCATGGGCTGCGGGGCCTGCTGATCGACGCCGCCGTCCAGGGCCGGGGCATCGCCCGCGCCGCCTTCACCGTCCTGCCCGGCCACCTGCGGGCCTGCCACGGTCTGGCCGAGGTCTTCCTCAGCGTCGAGCGGCCGAACACCCGCGCCATCCGGCTCTACGAGGCGACGGGATGGGTCTCGGCAGGTCTCCCCGATTTCGAGGGACGATCGGGGCCCGAGCTGGTCCTGCGCCGCGATCTCGCGCCCTAACCCGCCGGAATCATGGGGAAACCCGACCCGTTTGCGCCCATCGGCCGTCCCTGTTACGATTCGCGCGCGTCCAACCCATGTCCCGGCTGCGCGTGGCATTGCCCGCAGTCATGGACGCTCGAGGTTCCGCCTGATGCGGCCTCGGACCCCCATCCGCCACAGGATACTCATATGACAGAAGCCGCAAAAGCCGGAGACACGCTCCGCATCCATTACACCGGTAAGCTCGAAGACGGCACCACCTTCGACACCTCCGAAGGCCGCGATCCGCTGGAATTCACCATTGGCAGCGGACAGATCATCCCCGGCCTCGACCAGGGCGTCGTCGGCATGGCCGTCGGCGAGAGCCGCTCGGTCACCGTCCCGCCGGAAGAGGCCTACGGCCCCCGCGACGAAGAGCGCATCCAGGCCGTGCCGAAGTCCTCGATCCCGGACAACATCCCGACCGAGCCGGGCACCCAGCTGTCGATGCAGACGCCCCAGGGCCAGACCATCCCCGTCGTCGTGACCGAAACGACCGACGAGGAAGTCAAGCTCGACGCGAACCACCCGCTGGCCGGCAAAACCCTGACCTTCGACGTCACGCTGGTCGAGATCGCCTGATCCACAGCGGCGAAATTCGCACCGAATTTCAGCCCCGGAGTCCGATGCGGACACCGGGGCTTTTTCACACCCGGTCGCCCCGGCTCATCCGCTCCAGGAAATCCTCGGCCTCGGACAGCACCGTCTCGCGCTTGGCCTCGTCCATCCGGTCCCAGGTCCGGTACATCTGCGCCATGCGCGGATTTTTCTCGAACCGCTCCCGGTGCCGCTCCATGAACGCCCAGTAGAGCAGGTTGAACGGACAGGCCCCCTCCCCCGTCTTCTGCTTCACGTCGTAGGCGCAGCCGCCGCAGTAGTCAGACATCTTGGCGATGTAGTTGCCGGACGAGATGTAGGGCTTCGACCCCACGATGCCGCCGTCCGCGAACTGGCTCATCCCGATGACGTTCGGCGCCTCGACCCATTCGTAGGCGTCGGCATAGACGGCGAGGTACCATTCGTGCACCTCCGCCGGGTCGATCCCCGCCAGCAGGGCGAAGTTGCCCGTCACCATCAGCCGCTGGATGTGGTGGGCATAGGCCTCGTCCCGCGTCTCGGCGACCGCATGGGCGATGCAGTTCATGTCCGTCTCGCCGCCCCAGTAGAACCACGGCAGTTTGCGCTGGTGATTCAGCACGTTGCGCCGCGTGTAGTCCGGCCCCTCGCGGTAGTAGATTCCGCGCATGTATTCCCGCCAGCCGATGATCTGCCGGATGAAGCCCTCGGCCGCGTTCAGCGGCACGTCCCCGGCGTCATAGGCCGCCTGCACCGCGTCGCAGACCTCGCGCCAGTCCAGAAGGCCGGCGTTGATGTACATGGACAGGACCGAGTGGGAGAGGAAATTGTCCTTTTCCAACATCGCATCCTGGAAGTCCCCGAATTTCGCCAGTCCGCCGCTGATGAAATGGGACAAAGCGCGCCGCGCCTGCCCCGGCTCGGTGGCGAACCAGAAGGGGCGGAGGGTGCCGAAGTTGTCCCCGAACCGCTTTTCGACGAGGTCCAGAACCTCCTCGACAACCTCGTCCGGCGTGAACTGCATCGGCCCGCTGAAGTCCACGTCCCCCGGCGCGGGCTTGCGGTTGTCGTGGTCGTAGTTCCACTTGCCGCCCTCGGGGTCCTCTCCGTCCATCAGGTAGCCGGTCTTGCGCCGCATCTGCCGGTAGAACCACTCCATCCGCAGTTCCTTGCGGTCCTCGGCCCAGTCGTCGAACTCCGCATGGGAGGCGAGGAACCGGTTGTCCTCGATCATCCGGACTGTCAGGGGCATCTCGCCCAACGCCTCGATCAGCCGCCATTCGCCGGGTTCGGTGGCGATGATCTCGCTCGCCCCGGTCTCTTCGGCCCGGCGCAGCAGCTCGCCTGTGATCGACCCGGCGTTGTCGTCGTCGTCCAGCCGGGTGTAGCGCACATCCCACCCATCCTCCTTGAGCCGCGCCGCGAACTTGCGCATGGCGGCGAACAGGAAGGCGATCTTCTTCGGATGGTGGGGCACGTAGGACGCCTCGTCCGCGACCTCGGCCATGACGACCACGTCCGAACCCCTGTCCGCCTCCCGCAGCGCCGCGATCTCCTCGGTCAGCTGGTCGCCCAGGACCAGGATCAGCCGGCTCACCACGGCACCTCGCTGCCGTCGTAGGCGTAGAAGCCGCCCGACTGCTCCGGCGTCAGCCCGTCCAGCACGTCCAGCAGGTTGCCCGCCGCCTCCTCCGCCGGGACCTTCCGGTGCCCCGGATAATCGGCGGTGAAGGGCGTCTCGACCGTGCCGGGATGCAGGGCGGCGATCACCGCCTGCCTGCGCCTGCGCCCGATCTCGATCGCCGCGCCGCGGACGATCTGGTTCAGGGCGGCCTTGGAAGCACGGTAGGAATGCCAGCCGCCGATGCCGTTGTCCCCGATGGACCCGACGCGGGCGGAAAGAACGCCGACCACCGCGCGGCTGTCCCTCGGCAAGAGCCGCTCCACATGGGCCAGCACCAGTGCCGGCCCGATGGCATTGATGGCATAGACCTCGGCCATCCGCGCCGGATCGATCCGGTCCAGCGCCTTCTCCGGCGCCCCGCCCGCCGCCAGCGTTCCCGTGGCGATCAGCACGGTCTCGAAGGCCTCGTCCTCCAGCGCGCCCAGATGCGTTTCGACCGATCCCGCATTTGTCACGTCGAGCCCGTCGGCGGAGCGGGACAGGCGGACCACCTCGGTCCCCCTTGCCTCCAGGGCCGACGACAAGGCGGACCCGATCCCGCCCGACGCCCCGATCACCAGCGCCCGGCTCATGCCATGCCCTTGTCGGCGATCTGCTTCTTCGCGGCGTCCGACTTTGCCCCGTCATGGCCCAGCACGCGCAGGGCGCCCTCGGTCTTGGCGAATTGCACCTCGGCGTAGTCCACCACCTGGATCCAGTTGCCCCAGGGGTCGATGATGTCGCAGCCCTTGGTGTCCATCACCTCGCCCCCCGCCGCGCGGGCGCGGTCCTTCAGACCCTCGCGGTGCGACACCACGAGGCCGAAGTGCCGGTGCTCGTCGCGGCTCGCCCCGGCGCCCTCCACCTCGGCCAGCGCGATGAACTGGTCGCCCATGTCGAGAAAGGCCATGCCCTCGTGCCGGCCGCGCAGGTCGAAGTCGAACAACGCCTCCCAGAAGGCCAGGGCGGCCTCCAGGTCTCCCACCTCCAGCGCGACGTGATTGACGCCCATCAGCTTCGGTCTGCCTGCCATCTCGTGCCTCCTGCCTCGAACCGGACCATCAGGCAGGTAGGCGTGCGGTCCGCAGGGTCAAAAGGGTCGGGACACCGCGCCGCGCCCCGGCCGGACGCCCCGAGCCGGCCCCAAGGGCAATTTCCGCTTTCCATCGGGATCACGACCCCTATAGTGCCCCTCATGTCGATCCGGGCACACATCCTCGGCCTCCTCCTTAGTCGCCTCTGAGCGTGCCCTTCGGCGCGCCGCTCAGAGGTGACGCCGCGCCGGACCCCCGATCAGACAACCCAAGGACCAAGCCGATGACCATTTCCCCCGATACGCCCAAGGGCGACCCGAACCGCGTGTTGATCTTCGACACCACCCTGCGCGACGGCGAACAATCGCCCGGCGCCACGATGACCCACGCCGAGAAGCTCGAGATCGCCGAGATGCTCGACCAGATGGGCGTCGACATCATCGAGGCGGGCTTTCCCATCGCCTCCGAGGGCGACTTCCGCGCCGTGTCGGAAATCGCGCAGCGGACGAAGAACGCCACCGTCTGCGGCCTCGCCCGCGCCAACTTCAAGGACATCGACCGCTGCTGGGAGGCGGTTCGCCATGCGGCCTCCCCCCGCATCCACACCTTCATCGGCACCTCGCCCCTGCACCGGGCGATCCCCAACCTGACGATGGACGAGATGGCCGACCGGATTCACGAGACGGTCACCCACGCCCGCAACCTCTGCGACAACGTCCAGTGGTCGCCGATGGACGCGACGCGGACCGAGTGGGACTACCTCAAGCGCACCATCGAGATCGCCATCAAGGCTGGGGCCACGACCATCAACATCCCCGATACCGTCGGCTACACCGAACCGGGCGAGAGCGCCGCGCTGATCCGCCGCCTGATCGAGGAAGTGCCGGGCGGCGAGGACGTGATCTTCGCCACCCACTGCCACAACGACCTCGGCATGGCGACGGCCAACTCCCTGGCCGCCGTCGCGGGCGGGGCGCGGCAGATCGAATGCACGATCAACGGCCTCGGCGAGCGGGCGGGCAACACCGCCCTCGAAGAGGTCGTCATGGCG
>JAMWZF010000100.1 GCA_024304875.1 Paracoccaceae bacterium | reverse complement strand
GGTGCGCAACATCGAGCTGTGGTGCGACGGCACCGCCGAGGCCAACTCCATGGCCAGCCGCCTCGGCGCCCTGATGGAGGGCGACCGGCTGCGCGAGGGCGCGGTCGAGATGCCCGACCTCTACACCGTCGTGTTGAACCTCTCGAAACCGGACATCGCGATCATTGCCAACGTCTCGGACTATCCCGCGGCCATCGCCCACGTGGACCACGACCACACCGCGCCTTACGAGACCTGGATCGGCACCGGCCCCTACACCGGCGTGTCGCTCGAAGTCGGCGTGCGCTGCGTGATGCAGCGGTCCGAGCGGCGCTGGTGGGGTACCGAGATCTACGGCGGCCCCTACCTCGACCGGATCGAGCTGATCGACTACGGGACCGACCCCGCCCAGTGGCTCGCCGCTGCCGAGGCCGGCGAGGTGGACCTGCTCTACGAGACCGTGGGGACCTTCGTCGAGATCTTCGACTCCCTCGGCTGGACCCGGACCGAGACGCCGAGCGCCTCGACCCTCGCCATCCGGCCCAACCAGGCAGCCGAGGTGAACGGCAAGACGCCCTACGCCGACGTCCGGGTCCGCCGTGCCCTGCAGCTGGCGGTCAGCAACGAGATCTGTCTGGAGCTCGGCTACTCGAACCGGGGCGAGGTGGCCGCCAACCACCACGTCTGCCCGGTTCATCCCGCCTATGCCGACATCGGTCCGGCCGAGTTCGACCCCGCCCGCGCCCGTGCGGAAATGGTCGCAGCCGGCCTCTCCGACCTCCAGCACGAGCTGATCACCGTCGACGACGACTTCGAGCGCAACACCGGCGCCGCCGTGGTGGCGATGCTGAACGACGCCGGCATCCCGGCGATCCACAAGATCATGCCCGGCGCCACATTCTGGAGCGGCTGGATGGACTTTCCCTTCTCGGCAACCGCCTGGAACCATCGTCCCCTCGACGTGCAGGTCCTGGCCATCGCGTACCGCTCCGGCGAGGCCTGGAACGACAGCGCCTATGCCAACCCGGCCTTCGACGCCCTGGTGAACCGGGCCCTCGGGATCGCCGACGCGGACACCCGGCGCGAGATCATGGCCGAGATCGAACAGACCCTGCGCAGCGACGGCGTTGTGATCCAGCCCTACTGGCGCACCCTCTTCAACCACCACGACGGCACGGTCGTCGGAGCCGAGAAGCACCCGTCGAACGAATTCCATTACCACAAGTTCGCGATCGTGGGCTGAGGGGGTGGGCATCCGGAAGGGCCACCGGGTGCCGCGCCCGCGTCATCGGCTCCACCGAAACGCTACACGCGCACCGGGTCGGTGACCTGCGGTCACTGGCCCCAGATCACCCGGACGTAGTTCTGGGTCTCGCGGTAGGGCGGAACGCCGCTGTAGGTCCGTACCGCCTGCGGGCCCGCGTTGTAGGCAGCAAGCGCCAGCCGCCAGGTGCCGAACTCCTGATACATCATCCGCAGGTAACGGGCCCCGCCGTCGAGGTTCTGGTAGGGGTCCCAGACGTCGCGCACGCCGAGAAGCTGCGCCGTGCCCGGCATCAGCTGGGCCAGGCCCTGGGCACCGGCGTGGGATTTCGCCCGGTGGTTCCAGCCGCTCTCCTGCTGGACGAGGCGCAGGAACAGGTCCTCGGGGATGCCGTGCCGGCGCGCGGCCGAGCGGGCGAGGTCGAGATAGGGGCCACGGTAGGCGCCGGTGAAATTCGGCCCGCCGTATCCCGCCGGCACGTCCACTCTCGGCGGCTGCAGCCGGACGGAATTGGCGTATTGCGAAGCCGCCCTGCTGTCGAGGACGCGGGTCTGGGACTGGAACAGCGCGGTGCGGTTCGAGGTCGACAGGGTCTGGGCCAGCCCGGAGAGGGGCATCAGGCAGAGCAGGGCTCCCCCGATCAGCGCGCGCGCGTTCACCATGTCTGAAGGCCCCTCGCCCAGAATCCCGTTGCCCGGGACCATACGGCCTTTGTCCGGTTTCGCAAACCTGCTGCGATCAACCCCCTGTTAACCCTGATCGGCAACATCTAGTCTCGCCCGGACCCCAAGCGCGGGATTCGCGCCAGACGAGAGCATTCAGGACGAGACAGAGAGGACGACATGGCCGGCAGCGTGAACAAGGTGATCCTCATCGGCAATCTGGGCCGCGACCCGGAGATCCGGACCTTCCAGAACGGCGGCAAGGTCTGCAACCTGCGCATCGCCACTTCCGAGAACTGGAAGGACCGCAACACCGGCGAGCGGCGAGAGCGGACCGAGTGGCACTCGGTCGCCATCTTCAACGAGAACCTTGCCGGCCTGGCCGAACGGTATCTCAAGAAGGGCTCGAAGGTCTACATCGAGGGCAAGCTCGAAACCCGCAAATGGCAGGACCAGAGCGGCCAGGACCGGTACTCGACCGAGGTCGTGCTGCGGCCCTTCGGTGGCGAGATGACCTTCCTCGACGGCCCCGGCGGCGGCGGCACCGGCGGTGGGGGCGGTGGCGGCGGCTACGACGACCGTGACCGCGGCTACGGCGGCGGCTCGGGCCCCGACTACGGCGGCGCGCCTGCCGGCGGCGACATGGACGACGAAATCCCGTTCTGACCGACATCGGTCGGACCCGTCCCGCCTTCCGGCCGCGGGCACCCCGGGCCTCACCCGGCATCGCCCCGGACCTGATCCGGGGCGCCGCTACCTGATCAGGGGCGCCGCTTTCCCAAAGGACCCCGGCCCGACGAGGGGGCCACGCCCCGGTCCGCAACCGGCCTCCCACATTGCGCGCAGTCCCGCCTCGAAGCCGGGACGGCTGCGCCCCGGTCAGCGCCGGTCCAGCGCCTCCCGCAGCACCTCCAGAACCGCCACGCGCGGCACGTCGGCCGTGACGAAGGCCTGCCCGATCCCGCGGGCGAGAATGAAGCGCAGCTGGCCGGCGACGACCTTCTTGTCCTGCCCCATGAGGTCCAGCAGTCCCGCGGCCCCCGGCAGGTCCCCGGGGATGTCGGCCAGGTCCTTCTTGGTGCCCATTGCGGCCAGGTGCGCCCGCACGCGGCTCGGGTCCTCCTGCGGGCAGAGGCCGAGGCGGGCCGACAATTCGAAGGCCAGGGCGCAACCGATCGCCACCCCCTCCCCGTGCAGCAGCCGGTCCGAATAGCCCGTCGCCGCCTCCAGCGCGTGGCAGAAGGTATGGCCGAGGTTCAGCAGCGCCCGGTCGCCCTGTTCGGTCTCGTCCCTCAGCACGATCTCGGCCTTCATCTCGACCGACCGGCGCACGGCATGGAGGAGCGCGGCAGGGTCATCACGCAGGCGCGGGCCGTTCTCTTCCAGCCACTCGAAGAAGGCCGCGTCCCCCAGCAACCCGTATTTCACCACCTCGCCGTAGCCGGCCAGGAAGTCCCGCTCCGGCAGGGTTTCGGTCAGGGCCGTGTCCGCGATGACGAGGCTGGGCTGATGGAAGGCGCCGACAAGGTTCTTGCCGTGGGTCGTGTTGATCCCGGTCTTGCCACCGACCGAGCTGTCCACCTGCGCCAGCAGCGTCGTCGGCACCTGCACGAAGCGCACGCCGCGGCGGACCACGGCGGCGGCAAATCCGGCAAGGTCGCCGATGACGCCGCCGCCGAAGGCGACGACGACGTCACCGCGCTCGACCTTCTCGGACAGCAGCCATTCGACCGAGCGGGTCAGGCCGTCCCAACCCTTGGTGCCCTCGCCCGGCGGCAGGGTCAGGGCGGACATGCCGATGCCGTCCGCGGCAAGCGCCGCCTCCAGCGCCGGAAGATGGGCCGCGGCGACGCGTTCCTCGGTCAGAACGGCGACCCGGGGCCGCTTGAGCAGCGGCGCGATCAGCGCACCGGCCCCAGACAGAAGACCCGGCCCGATGACGACATCGTAGGCCCGGCCCGGCAGCGGCACGGGCACGGTGGCGCGTCTCTCAGGCATTCTGGGTCTCCAGTATGTCGGGGCGTTCGGTCAGGGCGGTGATCACCCGGCTCGTCGTGTCCTCGATGGAATAGCCGCGCTCGACCTTCACCCGGACCTCGGCGAGGGCATAGATCGGCACCCGGGCCTCGAAGATCTCGGCCAGCGTGGCGCGAGGGTTTGCCGTGCGCAGCAGCGGGCGGGTGTCCTTGTGCCGCACCCGGTCCCAGAGCAGCGGCAGGTCCGCGTCGAGCCACAGCGCGACCCCGGCGCGAGCGATGGCCGCGCGGTTGCGCTCGGACAGGAACGCCCCGCCGCCGGTCGAGATGACGCGCGGCGGCCCGGAGAGCAGCCGTGCCAGCACCTCGGCCTCGCGGTCGCGAAAGAACGGCTCGCCGTCACGGGCAAAGATCTCGGGGATCGTCGCATTGGCCGCGGCCTCGATCTCGGCGTCACTGTCGACGAAGGGAACCCGCAGGCGGGCGGCCAGGGCCCGGCCGATGGCGGACTTGCCCGATCCCATCATCCCGACCATGACAACCGATTTTCTCAGCCGCGTTCCCTCTGCACCCATCCTGTCTAGGCCGTCCCCCGCCGCCTGCACGAAATTCCCGCCATCTGTGGCGTGATATTACCCGGATTGCCATATATAACCGGCACCAATCGGCCCGCGCCAGAACGACGGGCAGCAGACAAGGAGAGTGCAGGTCCGTGCTGTGGAGGCTCATCAAGCTATTGTTTTTTCTTGCCGTTCTCGGGGGAATCGGGCTCATTGCCTATGCCTATCTGGGGCCGGTCTTTTTTCCGCAGGATTTCGCTCCGCCGACCCGGCAGGTGGTGGAACCGGTGGTTCTCGAAACGGAGTGAGACGATGATCCGGGGGCCGAGGTCTTCCACCGCCGCCATCCTGCTGGCCCTCGGGGTCGCAGGAACGACCGCGGGACCGGCCGCCGCGCAGGAGGGCGGACCCGGCACGCCGCTGTCGGCCATCGACTGGCTCTCCGAGAGCGTGACCGCCCAGCCCGCGACCTCGCCCGACAGGCCGGGGCCGGCGCCGGACGAGGACCCGGTGGCCGACAGCGCGACGGTCCCCGACGTCACCGTCACGCCGCTGGACCAGCCCTCGCCCGACCGGATCGGGCTGCTCGGTCCCGCCGCGACGGGGTTGCCGCCGGACCTGTGGTCCGGCAGCCTCGAGGAGGACCTCGTCACCCTGGTGCAGGCCGAGCGGCTGGAGGCCCTGCCGGCGATCCAGTCCTTCATGGTCACCCTGATGCTGGCCGAGGCCGAGCCGCCCCGGGGCGCGAGCCCCGAGGGCAGGCTGTTCCTCGCACGGGTCGACAAGCTGCTGGATCTCGGCGCGCTCGACCCGGCGCTCGAGCTCCTGCGCGCCGCGGATCCCCAGACACCCGAGCTCTTCCGGCGGTATTTCGACGTGGCCCTGCTGACCGGGACGGAGGACCGGGCCTGCCGGCTGATGCGCGAGCGCCCCGAGGTGGCCCCGACCCTCTCGGCGCGGATCTTCTGCCTCGCCCGGTCGGGCGACTGGAACGCCGCGGCGCTGACGCTCAACACCGCGACCGTCCTCGGCGACGTCGACCCCGAGGACGAGGCGCTCCTGGCCCGCTTTCTCGACCCCGAGCTTTTCGAGGGAACAGGCGCCCTGCCCGCGCCATCGCGCCCCTCGCCCCTGGTCTTCCGGATGCGCGAGGCGATCGGCGAGGGGATGAGCACCGCCACCCTGCCCCGCGCCTTCGCCCATGCGGACCTGCGCGATACGCAAGGATGGAAGGCCCGGCTGGAGGCCGCCGAGCGGCTCGCCCGGTCCGGCGCGATCGATTCGGCGCTGCTGTTCGATCTCTACGGCTTCCAGCGGCCCGCCGCCTCGGGCGGGGTCTGGGACCGGGCCGCCGCGATGCAGGATCTCGAGGCCGCGCTTGACAGGGGCGAGGGGGTCGACGAGGCCCTTGCGGTGGCCTGGGAGGCAGCCGAGGACGCCCGCCTCGAGGTGCCCTTCGCCCGCCATTTCGGAACCCGCCTCGCCGCCGCCGACCTGACCGGCGCCGCGGCCGAGACGGCCCTGCGGATCGGCCTCCTGACCCCGGATTACGAGGAGATCGCGCTCGATGCGACGGGCGACACGCCGCGGGCCGAGTTCCTCCTGGCCGTGGCCCGCGGTCAGCTGGAGGGCGTGGATCTGCCGCCCCGCTCCGGCGCCGCCGAGGCCGCCGTCCAGGCCGCCTTCACCGGCGCCCCCGCCGACCCGACCCTTCTGGCGATGGCCGAGGAGGGACGGCTGGGAGAGGCCCTCCTGCGCGGCATCGCCCTCTTCGGCCAGGGCGTCCAGGGCGACCCGATGGCGATGACCGACGCGCTGGCCCTGTTCCGCGCCCTGGGTCTGGAGGACCTGACCCGCCGGGCGGCGCTTCAGCTCCTGATCCTCGACCGGGCCGTGTGAGCGCGCCCGTGACCGCCCCCCGCGACGACCATGCCTGGATCAGCCTGTTCCTCGAGGCCCAGGCAGCCGAGCTCGATGCCTCCGAGAACACGCGCCTCGCCTACGGGCGCGACCTCAAGGCGGCGGCCGAGTACCTTGGCCGCCAGGGCAAGACCTTCGCCGAGGCGACCCAGGCCGACATCGAGGCCTACCTCGTGCGCTGCGACGCCGAGGGGCTGGCCCGCGCCACCCGCGCCCGGCGCCTGTCGTCGCTCCGCCAGCTCTACCGCTTCGCCTTCGAGGAGGGCTGGCGCGGCGACAATCCCGCGATCCGGATCACCGGCCCAGGCAAGTCCAAGGCGCTGCCCAAGACCCTGACCGTCGAGGAGGTGAGCGCCCTCATCGCCGCCGCCGGCGCCGGGCCCGAGGCGGTGCGCAACACCTGCCTGCTGGAAGTGCTCTACGCCACGGGGATGCGGGTGAGCGAACTCGTCTCCCTCCCCGTCTCGGCGGCGCGGGGCGACCCGCAGGTCCTGCTGATCCGCGGCAAGGGCGACAAGGAGCGGCTGGTGCCGC
Organism: Paracoccaceae bacterium; assembly: GCA_024304875.1. Classification (GTDB taxonomy): domain Bacteria; phylum Pseudomonadota; class Alphaproteobacteria; order Rhodobacterales; family Rhodobacteraceae; genus JAMWZF01. The sequence goes on along the minus strand of JAMWZF010000100.1, from coordinate 2,458 downwards.
TGTCGCCCGCCGCGCGGACGGCGCTGACCGAATGGCTCAAGATCCGCGACGGCGACGAGGCGGACCGCCGGGCCCAGGGGGACGCCCCCTCGCGCTACCTCTTTCCTTCCACATCCAAGGCGGGGCACCTCACCCGGCACCGGGTCTTCGGCCTGCTGAAGGATCTCGCCGTCGCCGCCGGCGTCTCGCCCGCCAAGGTCACGCCGCACACCCTGCGGCACGCCTTCGCGACGCACCTCCTCGAGGGCGGGGCCGACCTTCGGGTGATCCAGACCCTGCTCGGCCACGCCGACATCGTCACCACCGAGATCTACACCCACGTGGTGGACGAGCGCCTGCGCGAGCTGGTCCTGCGGCACCATCCGCTCGCGAAACCGGCGTGACCGCGGCCCGCGCAAGGGGCCCGCGACCTTGAAGCCGCCGCCCCCTGCCCCCATAACCAGCCGGACACCTGACACCTTGCAGCCCCCACGGGACCTCAAATGCTAGACGGCGCCTTCTGGATCACTTCCGCCGCGATCCTCTTCCTCCTCGTGATGTCCGCCTTCTTCTCGGGCTCCGAAACCGCGCTGACCGCCGCCAGCCGGGGCAAGCTGCGCTCGGCCGCGGACAAGGGGAACGCCGGGGCGCAGCGGGCGCTGAAGATCACCGAGGACAACGAGCGGCTGATCGGCTCGGTCCTGCTCGGCAACAACATGGTGAACATCCTCGCCACCTCGCTGGCGACCGCCCTCTTCACCCGTGTCTTCGGGGAAAGCGGCGTGGCGCTGGCGACGCTGGTGATGACGCTGCTCGTGCTGATCTTCGCCGAGGTGCTGCCCAAGACCTACGCGATCACCAACGCCGAAAGCGCCGCCGCGGGCGTCTCGCGCCCCATCGGCGTGATCGTGACGGTCTTCGCCCCCGTGGTCTCCTTCGTCCGGCTCCTGGTGCGCGGGGTGCTGCGGCTCTTCGGCGTGCAGACCGACCCCGACAGCAAGATCCTCGCCGTGCGCGAGGAAATCGCCGGCGCCCTGCACCTCGGCCATTCCGAGGGCGTGGTCGAGAAGGAGGACCGCGACCGGATCCTCGGCGCCCTCGACCTCGGCGACCGGACGGTGGAGGAGATCATGCTCCACCGCTCGGGCATCGAGATGATCGACGTGGCCCTCCCCGCCGGCGAGATCGTCCAGCTCGTGCTCGACAGCAACCACACCCGCCTGCCCCTGTTCCGGGGCGAACAGGAGAACATCGTCGGCGTCCTGCACGCCAAGGACATGCTGCGCGCGATGAACCGGATGATGGCCGACGGCAAGATCGAGCAGGCCGAGATGGATGCCTTCGACATCCTGACCGTGGCGATGGAGCCCTACTTCATCCCCGAGACCACGACGCTGGACGACCAGATGAAGAACTTCCTGCGCCGTCACACGCACTTCGCGCTGGTGGTCGACGAATACGGATCCCTTCAGGGGCTCATCACCCTCGAGGACATCCTCGAGGAGATCGTGGGCGAGATCACCGACGAGTTCGACGAGAGCGAGGGCGAAAGCGTGGCCCGCTCGGACGACGGCTCCTGGCTGGTGGACGGCGCGATGACGATCCGCGACCTCAACCGCGCCAACGACTGGAATCTGCCCGACGAGGAGGCGAACACGGTCGCCGGTCTGGTCATCCACGAGGCCCAGATGATCCCCGCCGAGGGCCAGGTGTTCAGCTTCCACGGCTTCCGCTTCGAGGTGCTCGAGAAAGAGCAGAACCGGCTGACCAAGCTCAAGGTCCGGCCGCTGACACCGATAGCGGCCGAGACCTGATCAGCGCCCCTTGAACAGCCCGCCGAGGATGCCGCGCACCATCCGCCGCCCGGTGGTGCCGGTCAGCTCCTTCTTGATCATGTCGGCCATGCCCTCGCCGAAGGATTTGCCCCGGCCCGAGGGGCGGGACGTCGATCGGCCCACGCCCGAGCGGCCGCCGTCGTAGCGCCGGGCGTTCTGGAACTCGCGGGCCTCGGCCTCCGCTGCCGCTTCGGCCTCTTCCGCCTTCGCTGCCGTGGCCGCGGCCGCCTCGGCCCGCGCCGCCAGCCGTTCGGCGGCGCTGTCGCGGTCCATCATCGTGTCGTACTTCGCGCCCATCGGAGAGGCGCGCATCACCTCGGCCCGTTCCTCGGCCGTGATCGGACCCAGTTGAGAGGCGGGCGGCCGGATCAGCGTCCGCTCGACCATGCCGGGATTGCCCTTGCCCTCCAGCATCGAGGTCACCGCCTCGCCGGTGCCGACGTCGCGGATCGCCTCGGCGGTGTCGAAAGCGGGATTCGGGCGGTAGGTGTCGGCCGCCCGTCGCAGCTCGCGCTGGTCGTTGGCGGTGAAGGCGCGCAGGGCGTGCTGCACCCGGTTGCCAAGCTGGCTGAGGACGTCGTCGGGCACGTCGCCGGGGTTCTGCGTCACGAAGAAGACGCCGACGCCCTTGGACCGGATCAGCC
>JAMWZF010000010.1 GCA_024304875.1 Paracoccaceae bacterium | reverse complement strand
CCTTCTGGCTGATCGTCAGCAGGGCGTCTGACATCGGCGTCTTTTCCGAAACCAGCGGCAGGGCGTCGCCGTCGTGCATCAGGGCGCTGACCTTGGAAAGCCGCGCGCCCAGCTTGCCGCCGGGGTGGAAGTCGCGGAAATGCTCGGGCGTGAATTCCCGGTGTTCCATCAGCGCGATGGCGAGGGCGTCGCCCAGCGCGAGCGTCATCGTTGTCGAGGTGGTGGGCACGATGCCGGACCCGCAGGCTTCCTCGGCTTTCGGCAGGAGCAGACCCACGTCGGCCTGCCGCATCAGCGTGCTGTCGGGCCGGCTGGCGACGCCGACCAGCGGGATGCCATAGCGCCGGGTATGGGCGACGAGGTCGGCCAGCTCCGGCGTCTCGCCCGAGTTCGAAAAGACCAGGACGACGTCCCCTTTCGCCATCATGCCCATGTCCCCGTGCGAGGCCTCGGCCGGGTGGACGAAATGGGCCGGCGTTCCAGTGCTGGCGAAGGTGGCGGCGACCTTGCGGGCGATGTGCCCCGACTTTCCCATGCCCGAGACGATGACGCGCCCCGGCGCACCCAGGATCAGCTCCACCGCCTCGGCAAACCCTTCGCCCAGCCCCTCCGCCAAGGCGGTCAGCCCGGCGGCCTCGGTCTCGATGACCCGGCGGCCGGCGGCGAGGAGTTTGCCCGCGTCAACCATCGTCAGTGCGCGAAGATGTCGATCTCGGGCCAGCCGGCCAGGTCCAGCTTGGCCCGTGTCGGCAGGAAGTCGAAACAGGCCTGTGCCATCTCGGTCCGCCCCTCGCGGGCCAGCATGGCGTCCAGCTTGTCGCGCAATGCATGCAGGTAGAGGACGTCGGAGGCGGCGTAGTCCAGCTGTGCCTCGGTCAGGGTCTCGGCACCCCAGTCGCTCATCTGCTGGTGCTTGGAGATGTCGACGCCGACGAGGTCGGTCAGCAGGTACTTGAGCCCGTGCCGGTCGGTGAAGGTGCGCACCAGCTTGGAGGCGATCTTGGTGCAGTAAACGGGGGCGGTGAGGGTGCCGAAGGCGTTATACATCGCGGCGATGTCGAAGCGGCCGAAGTGGAACAGCTTGAGCACGGTCGGGTCGGCCAGCATCCGCTGGAGGTTCGGTGCCTCGGTCTGGCCCTGTCCGACCTGCACGAGGTGGGCATTGCCGTCGCCGCCCGACATCTGGATCACGCAGAGCCTGTCGCGGTGGGGGTTCAGGCCCATCGTCTCGCAGTCGATGGCGACCACGGGGCCGAGGTCGAGCCCGTCCGGCAGGTCGCGCTGGTAGAGGTGATTGGTCATGCCCTTGCCCTTGGCGGTCGTCGTTCGGGCCGTCCTTACACCCATCGGCGCGGCGGGGAAATGGCGGGGATCAGCGGCCTAGAGGCCCGCGGTCGAGCGGTTGCTTTGCAGCATGTCCGCCATGCTCTGCCGGGCGAGGGCGGCGTCGCCGCGGGCGATCGCCTCGGCCACCCGGATGTGCCCTTCACGCGTGACCGGCTCTCCGTCCGCTGCGAGGACGCCGAATTCGTAGGAAATGCGGACCATGGCGAGGATGATCCGGCGAAGCTGGCGCATCATCTGGTTGCCGGTGGCGTCGAGCATGGTGGCGTGGAACCGGCAGTCCGCCTCGAACAGGGCCTGCAGGTCGCCGTCGCCGGGGTGCATGGCCTGGGCGGCTTCGGAGATGATGCTGCGCTGCTCGTCGGTCGCCCGTTCAGCCGCGAGAGCGGCAGCTTCGGGTTCGAGGATGCAGCGCAGCTCGGTCGTCTGGACGAACATCATCCGGACCCGGGCGTGGGCCGGCTCGTGCCATCCCACGACGTCGGCATCCAGCAGGTTCCATTCCTCGACCGGGCAGACCCGGGTGCCGTAGCGCCGGGCGGTCCGCACCAAACCCTTGCCGGACAGGACCTTGATCGCATCGCGCACCGTCGTCCGGCTGACCCCCAGGGATGAGGCGAGTTCGAGTTCCGTCGGCATCACTTCGCCCGGGACGTAGAGATCACCCGCGATCCGGCGTCCGATCGTCTCGACCGCCTTGCGGGTCGCCCCGGTGGGCAGGGACGGGTCGCGGTCGAACGGCGCGGGAAGATGGAGGCCGCTGGCCGCGGCGCGGTGTTCGTTCATCGTAACCTCTTTACATGTGATCTAAAGAATCGCATGCTTCTCCCATGGTCCAGGGGCGGCTCGTGGAGGAGCGGCGGCCCCGCCTGCACCCGACGTCAGGTCTGGACCCGCATCTAAGGGAGGAAAGCATGAAAATGAAGCACGTTATCCGGGGCCTGTGCCTCGCCGCCGCGATGGTCGGCGGGCAGGAGGCGCTCGCCCAGACGGAAATCAAGTTCGGGATCGGCATCCCCGAAGGCGACTTTCCCGAGTACAACGCCCTCGTCCGGTTCAAGGAATACGTCGAGTTCAAGTCCGGCGGCGACCTGACCGTCCGCCTGTTCCCGAACAACCAACTGGGCGGCGAGCGCGAGATGCTCGAACAGGTCCAGCAGGGCAGCCTGGAGCTGACCTTCCCCGCCGATGGCGCGATGGCGGGCTATTACCCGCCGATGCAGGTCTGGTCGATTCCCTACCTGTTCGAAAGCGCGCCGGTCGCCTGGCGGGTGCTCAACAGCGAGTTCGCCGACAATATGCGGGACGACATCCTTGAAGAGACGGGGATGCGCGCGCTGGCCTTCTCGCAGAACGGGTTCCGGTCGTTCACCAACAACGTCCGCCCGATCATCAACCCCGAGGACATGGCGGGCCTCAAGATCCGCACGATGGAAAGCCCCGTCTTCATGGAACTGGTCAACTCCCTCGGCGCCACCGCGACGCCGATCAGCGGCGCAGAGGTGCTGATGTCGCTGCGGCAGGGCGTCGTCGACGGGCAGGAAAACCCGCCGGCGGTGGTCTATGGCGGCGGCCTCGGCGAAGTGCAGCGCTACTACACGCTGAACGAGCACGTCTTCGGCCTGCACGTCATCATCGCCAACGAGGAGTGGTTCTCCTCGCTCGAGCCCGGCCACCAGCGGATCATCATGGATGCCGCCCAGCTGATGGCCTGGACCGAGAACCTGCAGAAGACCGAGGGCGACTGGCGCTTCTCGGAGCAGCTGGAGGAAGAGCTGGGGATGGAGATCCACGTCTCGACCCCTGACGAGAAAGCCGCCTTCCGCGAGCTGACCCAGGGGCCGGTGACCGAGTTCATCCGCACGAACGTGGGTGACGAGGTGGTCGACGCGCTTCTGGCCGAAGTCGAAGCCGCCGAAGCCGCGCTCTACGAGTGAGGATGATCCGCGGCCGCCGGACTCCCGCCGGCGGCCGCGGGCACTGACCCCATGACCCATTTCGCCCGGCGCATCGCGCGCCTTCTCGCCCGGATCACCGAGACGCTGGCCTGTCTCCTGCTGATCGTCGTCACCGCGCTCAACCTCACGCAGGTGGGCGGGCGGTACCTGTTCAACACCGGCTTCACCTGGACCGAGGAGGCGATGCGCTACGGGATGATCTGGCTGATGATGCTGGGGTCCGTCGCCTGCATCTACCGGGCCGAGCACATGGGCATCGACGCGCTGGAGAACATGGCGGGCAAGTACGGCCCGCAGGTGAAATCCGCGCTCTATACCATCGCGGCGATCTTCTGCGTCTTTCTTCTGATCTATTCCTGGCCGCTGGCCCTACGGAACGCGAACCAGCTGGCCCCCGCCTCGCAGATCCCGATGATCTATCCCTACCTCGCCCTTCCGGTCGGATCGGCCCTGATGCTGGTGCAGATCGCGCTCAGCTGGGTCGCCGGGTTCGAGCCGGACCATGACGACGACGAAGGCGTCGGTGCCGCATGATCTGGGTCGCGCTTACCGGGCTGTTCCTGCTGTTCCTCGGCGTGCCGGTCGCCTTTTCCCTCGGCCTCGCCGGGCTGGTCGGCGTCTGGATCGCGGACATCCCCTTCTCCATCGTCGCCACCCGCATCTTCGCCGGTGTCGACAGCTTCGTCTTCCTCGCCGTGCCGTTCTACATCCTCGCTGCCGAGATCATGGGGCAGGGGGGCATCACCACCCGCCTGATCCGCATCGCCGGGCACGCCTTCCAGTGGCTGCGCGGCGGGACGGCCTTCGCCAATATCGGCTCTTCCGTCCTGTTCGCGGGCATCTCCGGCTCGGCGGTGGCCGATTCCGCCGCGCTCGGCCGGGTGTTCATCACCGAGATGCCGAAAGAGGGCTACACCAAGCCCTATGCCGCCGCCGTCACCGTCGCCTCCTCGATCATCGGGCCGATCATCCCGCCCTCGGGGCTGGCGATCATCCTCGGCGCGGTCGCGGGGATTTCGGTCGTCGACTTGTTCCTCGCTGGGGTCATTCCCGGCCTGCTTCTGGGCGCGGCCTGCGCCGCCGTGGTCGCCATCGACGCCCTGCGCGGGCGCATCCCCAAGCCGCCGAAGATGCAGAGCGACGAGCCTGCCTTCAAGATGATCCTCGAGGGGATCGCCGTCGCCACCCTGCCCGTCGTCATCGTCGGCGGCATGGTCGTCGGCGCCTACACGGCGACCGAAGGCGGCGGCGTCGCGGTGGCCTATGCCCTGTTCCTCTCGGTCTTCGTCTTCCGCGAACTCGACATGGCCGGCCTCTGGCGGGCGGTGATGAAGGCGGCGCGGATCTCGGCCACGATCTACCTGCTGGTCGCGGCGGCGACGGTGCTGTCCTACGCGCTCAACCTGCTGGGCGTGTCGTCCTGGGTCAGCACCGCGGCGGACATGTTCGCCGATCAGCCGCTCGCCTTCCTCTTCGCCATCGCGCTCCTGATGCTGATCCTTGGCACCTTCCTCGACATCGGGGCGGCGATCCTGATCTTCATCCCGCTGCTGATGCCAGCTGTCCGCGAACTCGGGATCGACCCGCTCCAGGCCAGCATGGTGGTGATGCTCACCCTCGCCATCGGGCTTGTCACCCCGCCCGTGGGCGTGGTCCTCTTCGTCGTCATGCGCATCGGACGGATCGGGATGTTCCCGCTCATGAAGGCGCTGATGCCGTTTCTCATTGCCGAGCTCTGCGCGGTGGTCCTGATCTGCCTGATCCCGGGTTTCTCGACCTGGCTGCCCGAACTGCTCAATCCCTGAAGGAGCCGACCGTGAAGATTACCGCCGTCGAAACCGTCGTCGTCAACGCTGTCATGCGCAACTGGATCTTCGTGAAGGTCGTCACCGACCAGCCCGGCCTGCACGGCTGGGGCGAGGCGACGCTGGAATGGAAGACGAAGGCGGTGACCGGCGCGGTCGAGGACCTCGCACCCTTCGTCGTGGGCGAGGATCCGGCGCGGATCGAGCATCTCGTCGGCCGCATGGCGCGGTTCAGCTTCTGGCCCCTGGGCTCCATCGGGATGAGCGCCCTGTCGGGGATCGAGCAGGCACTTTGGGACATCAAGGGCAAGGCCCTCGGCGTGCCGGTCTACGAGCTGCTGGGCGGGCGCGTGCGCGACAGCGTCCGGGTCTATACCCACATGCGCCGGGGCCGGCACGACGGGCATGTCGGCACCGGGGATATATCGGCCTTCTGCGACGCGGTGCAGGAGACGGTGGAGATGGGGTACGACGCCATCAAGCTCGGCTTCGTGCCCTACACCGGCTACGACGCGCCGCTGAGTGCCGTGCGCCACGTCGCCAAGCTGGCCGAAGCGGTGCGCGAGAGGGTGGGGGACGAGGTCGACGTGATGACGGACTTCCACGGGAGGCCCGACAGCATCGACGCGGCCAAGGCCTTCATCGACGTGATTGCCCCGATCAAGCCGCTCTTCGTCGAGGAGCCGATCCAGCCCGGCGACGCCGCCGCCATGGCCGACCTCGCCCGCCGGGTCGATTGCCCGCTGGCGACCGGCGAGCGGCTCTTCACCCCGCGCGAGTTCTCCGACATCGCCGAGGCCCGCGCCGTGGCCTACGTCCAGCCCGATCTCGCCCATTGCGGCGGCCTGTCCGGCGGGCGGCGGATCGCGGCCATCGCCGAGGCGGCGCACATGGGGGTGATGCCGCATAACCCGATGGGCCCCGTCGCCGGGGCCGTCGCGCTGCAATTCGACGCCGCCACGCCCAACTTCGTCATCCAGGAGGAAGCGGTCGGCATCGTCCCCTGGTTCGAGGAGATCTGCAGCGCCTATCCCCTGTCCTTGAAGAACGGCGCCTGGGAGATCCCCATGGCGCCGGGCCTCGGAATCGAGATCGACGAGGACGCTGCGGCCCGTCATCCGTTCGAGCCGGAGGTCATCCCCGCGCTCGACTCCATCCTGCCGGACGGGCGCATCGCGAACTGGTAGGCAGTGACGGGGCAGCACCCGAGCGCGGCGTCATCCGCGTGGCCCGGCTACATGCGTTTCTTCAGCTCTTGATCCAGGGTGGCGATGAGCTTGGTCAGGCCGGTGCTCTCTCTCGAGGAGTAGTCCTCGAGCGGATAGACGTCCTCGCCGTTCGCGATCCTGAGGCCGTTCTGGACCAGCCTTTCGATCGGGCGCAACACGCCGGCCGAGTAGACGATCACGATGATGACGCTCACGGTCAGCAGGATCAGAACGTTGACCCTGACGGCATCAAGAAAGTCCCTGAGGCTGCTGTTGCTCGACATCGCCGGGACCCGGACGGCGAGCCGCCAGTTGAAGTCGGGCATGTCGGCATCGATGAGTTTGGGGAAGATCGCCACGACATGGGGTGTTCCGTCTTGCGGCGAGATCAGGCGCGCCACCTTGTGGCCGCCGTCAAGGAGACTGCTCAATTCGGGCGACATCGGGTCATCCACCCTTTGCCGGCTCTCGGCAATCGCCTGGCCCTGCTGGTCACGGATGAAGAAGTCGACGTCGAGCGCCTCGGCCGTCTCTGCGATGTAGTCGGACATCCAGGATATCTCGATGCTGTACATCAGGACCGCCTCGGGGGATCCCGTGGCCGACAGAACCGGGGCCGACATGTTGATGAGCCCATGCGCCGCACCGGTGATGGGCGACGTCTGTGAGCTGTAGGCGGAGCCGGCGCTGCCGCCCCGAAGTCCTTCTCGATGCCACCTCCGTTCGCTGACGTCCTCGCCGACGCGCTGGCCATACGATCCGGCGACGATCGTGCCCCCGGGGGTCGCGACGCCTGCCCAGGCTACGGCCGAGGAAGCTTCCGCCACGGCGTCCATCAAGGATTGCATGCGATCGACCGACCCGGTGTCCAGGCTGTTGGAGACAGCCACCAGACTGTCCCACTCGCGCTCCACGGCCCGGGACACGGCGATGCTGAGGGCTTCACCGGCCCGTTCCGCCAGCACGGTCTGAACCGTCGTCTCGTACTCGACGAGATGCATCCGGATCGGAAAGGCCAACGTGACGATGGCGCCGACGAAGGCGAAGAACGCGAGGACGACGAAGCTGTTGGTCAGCTTCAGGGTCTTCTCGACGTGCTGCATCGATGCTCACTCCCATCGTGACGACCGAGATGAACCGTAAGACGCCCAGATCTCGGCGGGCGAGGCGATACTCGCTGGTAGCATCGAGCTCGCTACCGGTGAAACGGTCAGTGTTTTCTCCCGCGTAAGTTGAAGGCAAGAGAGGCTGAAGCACAACTGCTGACGACGCCGCTGTCGGGACAAAACAGGGTGAGGTGGGAACAGTCGATGATCCGGGCCGGGGGGGCCGTGGCATGCCTCGGAAAGATCGGAGCACCGGGGGTACCCGATGGCCGAGCGGAGTCGGCGCGGGCGATCCTGAGCCGTCTGGACGCGGAATATATCGATCAGCTTGGTCAGGACGCGCCCTTCCGAAAGCGCACCACACGGGCCCGGGACTTTGCGCTGTCCGTGATCGAGCGGGCAGAGCGATCAATTCGCCAACGTAGGTCTTAGTTTTGCCGTTTTCTGCTGTTCGTTACGCAGGCATCAGTTGATGTCGGAAACTAAATGGCTTGGCCCAGATCAAGCGTTCGACAAGAGCAGCAGAGTTCAGTCCAAGGTAGCACTGGAATATGACAGGTGGTCGAAGTGCGCTATCGATCCAGATAGCGGTTTCACTGATGGTCGTGTTCGGCATGGGGTTCGCCATGCTGTTCCTCGTGGGCAGAAACGCGATCAAGGTGGCTGACGAAGCGGCCCTCGCGCATCACATGCGGTTGGCGGCAAGCCATCTCGAAGCCGCGATTTCCGAAGTACCGGTCCAGCAGCGAAGCGCAACCGTCTGGGACGACGCCATTTTCAACACGCGCGCTCGGAACACGGTCTGGATGGACGAGAACCTCGGTTCTTGGATGCAGGACTATTTTGGGCACGACGAGAACTTCGTCCTAAATCAACATGACGAACCAGTCTTCGCGGCCGCTGAGAGCGAGATTAGAACCCTGGAAGCGTACTCGGCGAAGGAAGATGTCGTCGGCTCATTCGTGCAAGAGCTCCGAGGCATGCTGACTGAAGCAGCCGGCGACGAAGACAGCTACCCTGACGTGCTGGCAGAATCAGAGGTGGTCGGAACCGTCAGGCTCGCGGGGCGCCCGGCTATCATCAGCGTGGTACCTATCGTGTCCGACAGCGGAGAGGTCCCGCAGGTTCCAGGTACTGAGTACCTTCATGTAGCAGTCCGATACCTCACCTCCGACCTTGCACGACAAATCGGCGTCCCCATCGAGCTGGATGGCGTCTCCTTCATGGATGAGGAACCAACTGGACCCTGGGCCTCCATTCCGCTGTCGACGCCCACTGGTGAGCCGTTAACCTGGTTTGCCTGGCAGCGGGATCAGCCGGGAACCGAGATTCTCGCCTCCATGAGGCCGGCCCTTTGGATCGTGGGCCTGACGAGTGCAGCGTTCGTTTTCTGGCTTATTCAGCGCCTCGTGCGGGTCTCAGCACGGCTGCAGGCAAGAGAATGCCAGGCACAGAAGGATCTGGCCGAGTTGAAGAGGGCTAGGGAGGCCGCGGAAGCCGCCGACCGTGCGAAGATGAACTTCATGAGCGTCGTGTCTCACGAGCTCCGGACACCCCTAACGGTCATTCTCGGATATGCCCGACTCGGCAGGAATATTCAGCGCCTCCCGACGGCACAACGTATGGAAGAGGAGTTTCGCCGGCATCCAATCGACCCGGACCTGATCAAGGCCAGCGTTGACGAAGTGCTCGAGTTCACGACGACCGGCATGGAGAAGATAGACAAGTCAGGTGAACACCTGCTTTTCTTGGTCAACCAGCTTCTCGACTACGCGAAAATCGAGACAGGGCGGCTGGAGGTCGATCCTGAGTACTGCGACGTGTCCGAGGTTTTGAAGCCCGTTCTGGATCAGATGACAGTTCTGTCGGAACAGAAGGGTCTGGTCCTGGAGGCCAGCGTCCCTTCCAAAAGGATGTTCGCGGACATTATCCGCACCAAGCAAATTCTGATCAACCTTCTGGGGAACGCGATCAAGTTCACCGACACGGGCAAGATATCTGTGACGGTGACCGACAGCCAAGACGCTGTTCATATCGCTGTCTCGGACACCGGGCTGGGGATCGCACGGAGCGATATCGAAAAGATATTCGAGGCCTTCCACCAAGCTGACGACTCGACGACGCGCCGCGCATCGGGGACGGGTCTTGGGCTTGCTCTTGCACGAGAACTGGCCCGCCTCGAAGGCGGATCAATCGCCGTCGAGAGCGAGGTTGGGTTCGGCAGCACGTTCACGCTCTCGTTGCCCAAGAGGGAACCCGTTGTTCTGGCGCAGGTGGCCTGAACGGCGCGCCTGGGAGCTCTTCCTCAGCCTCACCCCTGGCCCGCCGCCGTTCGAGGCACTTCGCGCCAGCAGAACCATTGGAAGCAAAGCCTGTTTCTGCGTGGCAGCTGAATGGTGAGTTTGCCTGGTTTGGCCGGACATTCCGCGAAGTGTACTATCCTGAACGCGACAATCCAGCACATGCCGGCGTGCATGGCCTTGTGCCGGAGTAAGAGCGCATCCTAGAGCGCCTTGCTGAGGGCGAGTGGAGCGAGTTCCTCACCAAGGATGAAGCGGACGACTTTCATCCAAGCGAATGCTCGAAGTCTGCGAGCGTCGCATAAGATCAGGCTCTGACCACTTCAGTTGCAAGCCGAGCCGTGCTTTTCGGTCGGGGTAGTGGCGTCGCTTGGGTGGACAGGAGGGTGGGCGCAGAACAGAACAAACAGCCTAAGCTATTGTTATTTTGTCATTTCCGGAAAGAAATGGTGCCCAGAAGAGGACTCGAACCTCCACGTCCATACGGACACCAGCACCTGAAGCTGGCGCGTCTACCAATTCCGCCATCTGGGCATTTAGATGTCGTGGAGCCGGCGTTTACGCGCCCCCGCTGCCGGTGTCAACGCGATTCCCCGCGCGGATTTGCGCCCTTGTCCGGCTGGCCCCCGGCGAGTATCCCGAGGACGCAATCTCAGGACACGGATGGTGCAGACCCATGGCAAAGCTGGTCACGATCTATGGCGGGGCAGGGTTTCTGGGGCGGTATATCGCCCGGCGCATGGCCAAGGACGGCTGGCGCATTCGCGTCGCCGTCCGCCGCCCTAACGAGGCGATGCACGTCAAGCCCTACGGCAACGTCGGCCAGGTGGAGCCGGTCTTCGCCAACATCCGGGACGATGCGACCGTCAGGGAGACCCTGAACGGCGCCGATGCCGTCATCAACTGCGTCGGTACCTTCGACGTCGGCGGGAAGAACAACATGGATGCCGTCATGGCGACAGGCGCGGGCCGCGTCGCCCGCCTGGCCGCCGAGGCCGGGGTCGCCAGTCTCACCCATATCTCGGCCATCGGCGCCGATCCCGAGGGCGACAGCCATTACGCCCGCTCCAAGGCCGCCGGTGAATCGGCGGTGACCGAGGCCTTCCCCGGCACCGTCATCCTGCGCCCCTCCATCATGTTCGGGCCCGAGGACCAGTTCTTCAACCGCTTCGCCGGGATGTCGCAGCTGGGTCCGGTCCTGCCGATCTTCGGGGCCGAGACGAAGTTCCAGCCGGTCTATGTCGACGATGTCGCCCGCGCCGCGGTTCTCGCGGCCGAGGGCAAGGCCGAGCCCGGCGTCTACGAGCTGGGCGGTCCCGACGTGAACACCTTCCGCGAGCTGATGCAGCAGATGCTGGATGTCATCAATCGCCGCCGGTTGATCGCGAACCTGCCGATGGCTGTCGGCAACGCCGCCGCCATTGGCGGCTGGCTGGCCAACTACGTCAGCTTCGGCGCGATCCCCGCTCCGGTGACGCGCGACCAGCTGCGCCAGCTCAAGGTCGACAACGTGGTGGCCGAGGGGGCGCGGGGCTTCGACGCGCTGGGCATCGAGCCGCAGGCGATGGAGGCGATCCTCCCGGACTACCTCTGGCGGTTCCGTCCCTCGGGTCAGTACGCCGAGATCAAGGCGAGCGCGCGCAACCTTTGATGCGCAGGGCTCTTGCCCTGGCGGTCCTTGCTGCGCCCGCGGCAGGGCAGGATTGGCCGACCGCTTCCGCCATCTTCGAGGACCGTCAAGCGTAGGCGATCCACAACAGGATCACCCCGAGGATGCAGCGGTAGATCACGTAGGGCGTGAAGCTGACCGAGCGCAGGAGGCGCATCATGACGGCCAGCGCCAACAGGGCCGACAGGAACGCGAAGAGCGCCGCGATCGCCCCGTCCCGCGCGGCCTGCGCGTCCGCCGTCACCACCACTTCGGCCCCCAGCAGCACGCCCGAGGCGAGAATCGTCGGGATCGACATCAGCATCGCCAGCTTGGCGGCGCCGTGCCGGTCGTAGCCCAGCCTCCGCGCGGCGGTGATCGTGATGCCCGAGCGGGACGTGCCGGGAACCAGGGCGACCGCCTGCCAGAGCCCCATGGTGAATGCATGCCGCAGGGTCCACTCCCGGTCGGTCCTCACCTCGGGCCCGGTCCGGTCGGCCCAGTAGAGCACCAGCCCGAACAGGATCATCGTCCAGCCGATCACGGCGACGGACCGCATCGCATCGTCGAGGCCGGTAACATTGAGGACGAGGCCCGCGATGACCACAGGGACCGTCGCGATGACGAGGCAGAGGGCGAGGAATGCGCCCTGGGTATCCACTTTGCCCCGCACCAGCCGCATCAGGCCGAAGAGGGCCATGCGCACGTCGATCCAGAAGTACAGGATGACCGCGAAAAGGGTGCCGACGTGAACCGCCACGTCGATCACCTGTCCCTGATCCTGAAGGCCGCTCAGACGCGGCAGCAGGATCAGATGCCCGGAGGAGGACACGGGCAGGAACTCGGTGATCCCCTGGATGACCGCCACGAGGAAAAGTTGGAATAAGGGCATGGACCTGCCAGACTGCTTTTGCGCGGACCATATCGCGGGCTCGCGACAGGCGGAATCCCGGATGTAGGTCCGAAACGGACCCATTTTTGCAGGGCCAGCGCAAAGATTTTGCATTTGTCAGTCAAAAATCTGCAATTTAGGTCAGTAATTCTGCCTTTTATGTCCTGCGGATCCGGTTTAGACCGTGCCGATCCATGAGGGAGGCTTGATCGTGGCCAAACAGCCCATGCTCAAATTCGTCGACGTACCGCGGGACATGCCCGAGAAGCGGCCTCCGGACCTGCGCCGCGATGACTTCCACGAGATTTACGCCGAGTACGCGGATTCCAAGGCTGCCGAGCAGGCGGGCCGGTGCAGCCAGTGCGGCGTGCCCTATTGCCAGACCCACTGCCCGCTGCACAACAACATCCCGGACTGGCTGCGCCTGACCGCCGAGGGGCGGTTGCAGGAGGCCTACGAGATCAGCCAGGCCACCAATACCTTCCCCGAGATCTGTGGCCGCATCTGCCCGCAGGACCGTTTGTGCGAGGGCAACTGCGTCATCGAGAAGTCGGGCCACGGCACCGTCACCATCGGCTCGGTCGAGAAGTACATCACCGATACGGCCTGGGACAAAGGCTGGGTCAAGCCGATCCGCCCGGCGGCCGAGCGCGAGGAGAGCGTCGGCATCATCGGCGCCGGGCCCGCGGGCCTTGCCGCCGCCGACCGGCTGCGCCGCGCCGGCGTGCAGGTCACCGTCTATGACCGGTATGACCGCGGGGGCGGGCTGATGACCTACGGCATCCCCGGCTTCAAGCTGGAGAAGGACATCGTGATGAAGCGGATGGATCAGCTCGCCGACGGCGGCGTGACCTTCCGCATGGACTGCGACGTCGGCCGCGACATCACCTTCGACGAGATCCGTTCGGCCCATAATGCCGTGCTGATCGCCACGGGCGTCTACAAGTCGCGCGAGCTGGAAGGACCCGGATCGGGCAGCACCGGCATCGTCCGCGCCATCGACTACCTGACCGCCTCCAACCGCGCGTCCAACTTCGGTGACACGGTGCCGGAGTTCGACAGCGGCGAGCTGAACGCCAAGGGCAAGAAGGTCGTCGTCATCGGCGGCGGCGACACCGCGATGGACTGCGTACGCACCGCCGTCCGGCAGGGCGCCGAGAGCGTGAAGTGCCTCTACCGCCGCGACCGGGCCAACATGCCGGGGTCCCAGCGCGAGACCGCCAATGCCGAGGAAGAGGGCGTCGAGTTCGTCTGGCTGTCTTCGCCCAAGGGCTTCACCGCCGGCGGCAGCCACGAAGGCGCTGTCGGCGGCGTCGCCGTGGAAGGGCCGGGCGAAGGCACGGTCAAGGGCGTGATGGTGCAGAAGATGCGCCTCGGCGCCCCGGATGCCACCGGCCGCCAGAGCCCCGAGTTGATCGACGGATCGGACTACACCGAGGACGCCGACCTGGTCATCAAGGCGCTGGGCTTCGAACCCGAGGACCTGCCGACCCTCTGGGGCTGCGAGGACCTTCCGGTGACCCGCTGGGGCACCGTGAAGGCCGAATTCGGCACCGGCGCGACCGACCTGCCGGGCGTCTATGCCGCCGGGGACATCGTGCGCGGTGCGTCCCTCGTCGTCTGGGCGATCCGGGACGGGCGCGAGGCGGCCGACGCGATGCTGAAACAGTTCGACGGCGTGGCAAAGGTCGCCGCCGAGTAACGCCCTCCGCCACCGGAGATCCATGACGTGACGAGACCGCTCCTGCGCCTTCTCCCGGTCCTCCCGGGGATCGTGGCCGCCCTTCCGGCGGCGGCGCAGGGCACCTTTTCGCCGCCTCAGGGCTGCGAGGGGACGCTGACCGTCCAGAACCGGGGATGCCTGATGACTCACCTCTGGACCTGCGAGGGCGACCCCGCCGGGCACCAGTGGGTGGCCCTGTTCGGAGAGACCGGCCCGTTCCAGGTCAAGCAGGTGGACCCGGAATTCCAGTGGCTTACGACCTACTACGTCGACCCTGTCCGGCGCGAGGACATGCAGGTTCCGGCCCCCGACCCGGAAAGTCTGACCGTCCTGTTTTCCGAAGGCTACGACACCTACGACTTCACCGTGATCCCCGACCAGGCCGACATGGTTCCCGAGCGGATCGTCGGCTTCGACCGGATCACGGGGGAGACCGTCATCGACGGAGAGCCGCTGCTGACGACCGAGTACGGCTACGACGTGGTCGCACCGGACGGCACGGTCCTGCGCAGCCGGGCGGGCCGGCAGTTCGTGAGCGAAGCGCACCGGTCGTTCTTCCTCGGAGAATCCTGGGACCGGTCCACGCCCGACCAGGTGCGCGATTCCTCTCCCGTCGAGTTCATCTACCCGGGCGAGCCCGGGTTCCTGGCCGCGCGGCCGAAGTACGGATGCGATGTCATGATGTCTTCGTGGGAGGGCAGCCGATGATCCGCGCCGCCGCTCTCGTCCTGAGCGCCGCGCCCGCCGTGGCCGAGGTGCTGGTCCTGCCTGCCCGGTGCAGCCCTCTACTGAGTGTCCAGCACCGCGAGTGCACTGTGACGCTTTACTGGGAATGCAAGGATGAGGAGGGATATTCGAGCGCCGATCTCACCGAGGACGGGATCAACTGGATCACTCTACGCGACCCCGGCGGCCAGTGGCTGCGCATGACCCACCTGCCGACCAACTTCACCTTTCTGCCCGGTGACACGCCGGACCCGTCGGATCACCGGATCGTCCTGTCCGAGGGCACCGATGCCTATGCCTATACGATGGTGTCCGGCGACGGGCAGTTCGCCGAGAGCTACTCCGGCACCAACACGCTGGGCGCCACCGTCACCATCGACGGAGAGACCCTGCGCGAGGTCTCCTATGACTACATCGTGACCGATGCGGCAGGCGCCGAGGTTCGCGCTCTGACCGGAACGGCGTACTTCTGGGGCGACAGACCGATCTCCATCCCCGGCGCCTGGCAGGGCAGCGGCATGGAAGGCACCGCTGAACCGGTGGAGATCCTGACCGAAGGAGACCCCGGATTCATGGAGATGACGCCAGAATACGACTGCGGGGAGGTGATCTCTTGATCCGTCACCTTTCCCTCCTGCTTCTCGCCGCGCCCGCCGCAGCGCAAGACACCTTCAACCTGCCGCAGGGCTGCGAGGCCTATCTGACCATCCAGGCCCGCGATTGCAGCGTGTCGCACCATTTCACCTGCGAGGGCGATCCCGAGGGACACCAGCGCCGGGTCGACCTGACGGAAGAGGGCATGGTCTATGCCGGTGCGATCGACCGCGAGACGCAGTGGATCGAGAGCTTCCACGTCCTGTCGGGCCATTCGGAGCGGCTGGAGAGTTCGCCTGCGGACCGCGCCAGCATGACCGAGTTGATCGCCACAGGGACGGATACCTACGACTTCCAGACCCTGTCGGCCGAGATCGGTCCGACCCGCTATGCCGGCCAGGACCGGCTGACCGGAGAGACAGTGACCATCGACGGCGTAGATCTCCGCCAGACCGAGTACGAAATCACCGCGACAACCCCCGACGGGACCTTTCTGTGGTCGTCCGAAGGGCGGGAATACATCTCGGACGAGTTCCGGATGTTCATTTCCGGCACCGGTACGACGACGACCTCCGACGAGACGTGGGAGAGCGACGGCACGCCGGTGGAATTCATCTTTCCCGGTGAGCCCGGGTTCCTGTCCTCCCAGCCGAAGCACGGCTGCGGAGTGATGATGTCGAGATTCGAGGGAGGCTCGAAATGAGAGCACTGGCAATAATGGCGCTGATGGCGCCCGGTTTCGCACCGATGGCCGCCGCGGCACAGGAGTGGACCCCGCCCGAGGGCTGCGAGGGGTTCCTGACCGTCCAGCAGCGCGGCTGCATGATGTCGAACCACTACACCTGCGAGGGCGACCCCGAGGGGCATCAGTGGCGCGTGGACTTCATCGAGGACGGCCCGGTCTTTGCCAGCCGCATCAACGAGGAGACCGAGTGGGTCGAGAGCCTGAGCCTGTTCAGCCAGACCCGCACCACACTGGGCGAGACACCGGATCCGGCGAATTTCACCGAACTGCTCGAGACAGGAATCGACACCTACGATTTCACCACCGTCGACCAGGACGGAATCGAGACCCGCTATCGCGGCGCCGACGTGCTGACGGGCGAAGAGGTCGAGATCAGCGGCGTGCCGCTCCAGGTCATGACCTATACCGCCGAGGTGGACGGCCCCGAGGGGCGCTCCCGCTCGGAAGGGGTGAACTACGTCTCGGAGGAGTGGCGGCTGTTCCTGCCTGGCACCTCGACCACCATCGCCGAGGACGGCACGGCGGGAGAGGAGCGCGACAACACCCCCGTCCAGCTGATCCAGCCGGGCGAGCCCGGCTTCTTCGCCGACACGCCGATCTACGACTGCGGCGTGTCCGATGCGTCGTTCGTGCAGGAGTAGCGGACGATGCCGAAGGGCCAGTGTCTTTGCGGGGCGGTGAAGTTCGAGGCCAGGGAACTGGGCAACTTCGGCGTCTGCCACTGCAGGCAGTGTCAGCAATGGGCGGGCTCTGCCCTCTTCGGCATCACCGTGCCCGAGGCGGCGATGAAGATCACCGAGGGTGAGGACAAGGTCGGCACCTTCCGGTCCTCGGACTGGGCCAGCCGGTCGTTCTGCACGAATTGCGGATCGGCCCTCTGGTATCGCTTCGACAAGGGTCTGGACGGGAAGGGCAACTACGAGGTGCCCATCGGCCTGCTCGACGACGTGAGCGGCGTGACCCTCAAGCGCGAGATCTTCGCCGACGAGAAACCGGCCTGCTGGTCCCTTGCCGGGGATCACGAGCGTCTGACCGCGGCGCAGACCCGCGCCCTGTTCGGATAGGAGGAGAAGACGATGGCCGGAACCACGGGACAATGCATGTGCGGCGCGGTCCGCTTCACGCTGGCGGAGCCACCGGTGCGCTTCGGCGCGTGTCATTGCGAGATGTGCCGCCGGTGGACGGGGTCGGCCTTCATGGACTTCGACGTGCCCGCCACGGGCGTGACCTGGCAGGGCGAGGCGCAAATACGGGCGTTGCAATCCTCCGAAAAGGCCGAGCGCACCTGGTGCGGACGTTGCGGCAGCACCCTTTACTACCGGGTCCGAGGCGGGCCCCACGACGGGGCCTACAGCATCTCGGTCGGCCTGCTCGACGATGCCTCCGACCTCGACTTCGAGCGCGAGATCTTCGTCGACACGATGACGGGATGTTTCGCCTACGCCGGCGACCGGCCGCGCCTGACGGAATCGGAGCTGAAGGGATGATCGAGGGCCGTTGCCTCTGCGGTGCCGTCCGCATCCGGGCCGAGGGTCTGGCCGGGACGATGAGTGCCTGCTTCTGCGCCAATTGCCAGCGCTGGGGCGGCGGTATCCAGATGGGTCTGGACGCCAGGGGGGCGACCCGCGTGACGGGCCCGGTCAAGATCTACCGCGCTACGCCGTTCAGCGAACGCGCCTGGTGCGACACCTGCGGGTCGTCCCTCTGGCTCAAGGACGACGACGGCCCCCATGAATTCTGCCCCGGCCTCTTCGACAACGCCGGCGGAGCCGAGCTGACCCATGTCGTCTATGCCGACCGCAAGCCGGCGGGCTTCGACTTTGCCGGCGTGCCGGACCGGATCAGCAAGGCCGACTATGAAAGCAACAACCCCTTTGTTCCCGAAGGAGACATGCCATGACCAAGTTCGATGACACCTGGGCCCGCGCCGAGGAAGAGAAGCGCAAGTGGATGGCCGAGCATTCCCTGTACCGGGACGAGGATGAACATTCGTCCTGCGGCGTCGGCCTTGTCGTGTCGATCGACGGCACCCCTTCGCGGCAGGTCGTGCAGGCGGGCATCGACGCGCTGAAGGCGATCTGGCACCGCGGCGCGGTGGATGCCGACGGGATGACCGGCGACGGCGCGGGCATCCACGTGCAGATCCCCCACGGCTTCTTCGGCGACCAGATCCGGCGCACCGGGCACGAGCCGCACGAGGGCGAACTGCTCGCCGTCGGGCAGGTCTTCCTGCCCCGCACCGATTTCGGTGCGCAGGAGGTCTGCCGGACCATCGTCGAGACCGAGGTCCTGCGCATGGGCCACTACATCTACGGCTGGCGCCACGTGCCGGTGAACGTCGAGTGCCTGGGCGAGAAGGCCAACGCGACCCGCCCCGAGATCGAGCAGATCCTGATCTCGAACTCCAAGGACATCGACGAGGAGGCCTTCGAGCGCGAGCTCTACGTCATTCGCCGCCGGATCGAGAAGGCCGCCGCCGCGGCGGGCATCTCGGGGACCGGGGGTCTCTACCTTGCCTCGCTGTCCTGCCGGTCGATCATCTACAAGGGCATGATGCTGGCCGAGCAGGTGTCGGAGTTCTATCCCGACCTTCAGGACGACCGCTTCACATCGGCCTTCGCGATCTATCACCAGCGGTATTCGACCAACACCTTCCCCCAGTGGTGGCTGGCCCAGCCGTTCCGCATGCTCGCCCACAACGGCGAGATCAACACGCTGAAGGGCAACCTCAACTGGATGAAGAGCCACGAGATCCGCATGGCCTCGGCGACGTTCGGCGACCATGCCGAGGACATCAAGCCGATCATCGCGAACGGCGCGTCGGACTCCGCGGCGCTCGATTCGGTGTTCGAGGTGCTGGTCCGCGCCGGCCGCTCGGCCCCGATGGCCAAGACGATGCTCGTCCCCGAGGCCTGGTCCAAGCAGGCGACCGAGCTGCCCGAGGCCTGGCGCGACATGTATTCCTACTGCAACTCGGTGATGGAGCCCTGGGACGGCCCCGCCGCCCTGGCGATGACCGACGGCCGCTGGGTCTGCGGAGGCCTCGACCGGAACGGCCTGCGCCCCATGCGCTATGTCGTGACCGGAGACGGGTTGCTGATCGCGGGCTCCGAGGTCGGCATGGTCCCGACGGACGAGAAGACCGTGGTCGAGAAGGGCGCCCTCGGCCCCGGCCAGATGATCGCCGTCGACATGGCAGAGGGAAAGCTGTTCCACGACGTCGAGATCAAGGACAAGCTGGCCGCGGCGCAGCCCTTCGGCGACTGGGTCGGCAAGATCACCGACCTGGACGAGGAACTGGCCGGCGTGACCGAGGTGCCGCTGTTCACCGGCGCCGAGCTGCGCCGCCGCCAGGTGGCCGCCGGCTATTCGGTGGAAGAGCTGGAGCAGGTCCTGGCCCCGATGGCCGAGGACGGGAAAGAGGCCCTGGCCTCGATGGGCGACGATACTCCGCCTGCCGTCCTGTCGAACCAGTACCGGCCTCTGTCGCATTACTTCCGGCAGAACTTCAGCCAGGTGACGAACCCGCCGATCGACTCCCTGCGGGAGTTCCGGGTGATGAGCCTCAAGACCCGGTTCGGGAACCTCAAGAACGTGCTGGACGAGGACAGCAGCCAGACCGAGATCCTCGTGCTGGAGAGCCCCTTCGTCGGCAACGCCCAGTTCGATGCGCTGACGAAGGCGTTCAACGCGCCCTATGTCGAGATCGACTGCACCTTCGGCGCCGGCTCGGGGTCGCTGCGCAAGAGCCTCGACCGGATCCGGGCCGAGGCCGAGGATGCCGTGCGTTCGGGCGCGGGGCACATTGTCCTGACCGACCAGCACCAGGGCACCGAGAAGCTGCCGATGCCGATGATCCTCGCGACCTCGGCGGTGCACAGCTGGCTGACCCGCAAGGGCCTGCGCACCTTCTGTTCGCTGAACGTCCGCAGCGCCGAGTGCATCGACCCGCATTACTTCGCCGTCCTGATCGGCTGCGGCGCGACGGTGGTGAACGCCTACCTCGCCGAGGACAGCCTGGCCGACCGGATCGAGCGCGGCCTGATTGAGGGCAGCCTGACCGAGGCCGTGGCGCGCTACCGCGCGGCGATCGACGCGGGCCTGCTCAAGATCATGTCGAAGATGGGCATCTCGGTCATCTCGTCCTACCGGGGCGGTCTGAACTTCGAGGCGGTGGGCCTCAGCCGCGCCATGTGCGCGGAGTTCTTCCCCGGCATGCAGTCGCGGATTTCGGGCATCGGCGTGTCCGGCATCCAGAAGAAGGTGCAGGAGATCCACGCCCTCGGCTGGCTGCGCGGCGCGGACGGGACCGACACGGTCCTGCCCATCGGCGGCTTCTACAAGGCCCGCCGCTCGGGCGAGAAGCACGCCTGGGAAGCGACGACGATGCACCTGCTGCAAAGCGCCTGCGACCGGGCGTCCTACGAGCTGTGGCAGCGGTACTCCAAGCAGCTTCAGGCCAACCCGCCAATCCACCTGCGCGACCTTCTCGCGATCAAGCCGCTGGGCGAGCCGGTGCCGATCGAGGAGGTCGAGAG
Organism: Paracoccaceae bacterium; assembly: GCA_024304875.1. Taxonomy (GTDB): domain Bacteria; phylum Pseudomonadota; class Alphaproteobacteria; order Rhodobacterales; family Rhodobacteraceae; genus JAMWZF01. The sequence goes on along the minus strand of JAMWZF010000010.1, from coordinate 1,398 downwards.
CATCACTTCTATCCGCAAGCGGTTCGTCACGCCGGGGATGTCGCTGGGGGCCCTGTCGCCCGAGGCGCACAAGACCCTGAACGTCGCGATGAACCGGATTGGCGCGAAGTCCGACAGCGGCGAAGGCGGCGAGGATCCGGCGCATTTCGTGCCCGAGGCCAACGGCGACAACCCGAGCGCCAAAATCAAGCAGGTCGCCTCGGGCCGCTTCGGCGTCACGGCGGAGTACCTCAACCAGTGCGAGGAGTTGGAGATCAAGGTCGCGCAGGGCGCCAAGCCCGGCGAGGGCGGCCAGCTGCCCGGCATGAAGGTGACCAAGCTGATCGCGCGCCTGCGACATTCGACGCCGGGCGTGACCCTCATCAGCCCGCCGCCGCACCACGACATCTACTCGATCGAGGACCTCGCCCAGCTGATCTACGACCTCAAGCAGATCAACCCGCGGGCGAAGGTGACGGTGAAGCTGGTGGCCTCCTCCGGCGTCGGCACCATCGCCGCGGGCGTGGCCAAGGCGAAGGCGGACGTCATCCTGATCTCGGGCCACAACGGCGGCACCGGGGCCTCCCCGGCGACCAGCATCAAGCATGCCGGCCTGCCGTGGGAGATGGGCCTGACCGAGGCGCACCAGGTCCTGTCGATGAACAAGCTGCGCGAGCGGGTGACGCTGCGCACGGATGGCGGCCTGCGCACCGGGCGCGACATCGTCATGGCCGCGATGATGGGGGCCGAGGAATACGGAATCGGCACCGCCGCCCTGATCGCGATGGGCTGCATCATGGTTCGCCAGTGCCAGTCCAACACCTGCCCGGTGGGCGTGTGTACCCAGGACGAGCGCCTGCGCGAGAAGTTCACCGGCAACGCCGACAAGGTGGTGAACCTCATCACCTTCTACGCGACGGAAGTGCGCGAGATCCTCGCCTCCATCGGGGCGCGGAGCCTCGACGAGGTGATCGGCCGGGCGGACCTGCTGACGCAGGTCTCGCGCGGGGCGGCGCACCTCGACGACCTCGACCTGAACCCGCTTCTCATCACCGTCGATGGCGCCAAGGACATCCGCTACGACCGCACGAAAGAGCGGAACGCGGTGCTCGACACCCTCGACGCGCAGATCGTCGAGGATGCGGCGCGGTTCCTGAAGGAGGGCGAGAAGATGCAGCTGGAGTACGCGGTGCAGAACACGCTGCGGACCATCGGCACGCGGACCTCGTCGCACATCGTCAAGAACTTCGGCATGCGCAATCACCTGCAGCCGGATCACCTGACGATCAAGCTGAAGGGGTCGGCCGGTCAGTCCCTCGGAGCCTTCGCCGCGCCGGGGCTGAAGCTTGAAGTGTCGGGTGACGCCAACGACTACGTCGGCAAGGGTCTCTCGGGGGGCACGATCGTGGTGCGCCCGCC
>JAMWZF010000001.1 GCA_024304875.1 Paracoccaceae bacterium | reverse complement strand
TCGATCCTCTGTTCCTGGCTGTCCTACAGATACGTCGAGACACCCTTCCGCAGGAAAGGCCCCGCCGATCGGCCGCGCACGGCCGTCCTCGCGGCCTCGGCCTTGGGGCTTCTGTCGATGGTCGTGGTCGGCGGGGGGCTTCACCTGGCCGGTGGCCTGCCCGGCCGGCTGTCACCCGAGGCCGCTAGTCTGGCCGCCGTGGTCGACAACCAGAACCCCGACCGGCGCCGGTGCTTCGACAAGCTGCCGTCCGACGGCCTCTGCTCCCTGGGTCCGGAGGCGGACGGGCGCCCGGTCGACTTCCTGTTCTGGGGCGACAGCCACGCGGAGGCCATGAGGCAGGGGGTCGACCTGGCGGCGCGGGAGGCGGGACGGACAGGACTGTTCATCGGAACCAGTGCCTGTCCCCCGCTCCGGCAGCTGCACCGCGTTCCCGAATCCCGGCGCTGCAGCGCCCTCAACGCCGCCGCCTGGGACCTTCTGCGGGAGCGGGACGACATGTCCGTCGTCATTCTCGCCGCCCGGTGGCCCCTCTCGGTCGAGGGGACGCGGTACCGGCAGGAAGCCGGGCAGCCGGTCGCCCTGACCTGGGCGGGCGGCGCCGCGGGACGCCCTGCGCAGGACGGCAATGCCCCCCTTGTCGAGGCGGCCCTGACGGCGACGGTCCGGGACATCCTCGACACCGGGCGCCGTGTCGTCCTGGTGGGGTCCGTTCCGGAAGTGGGGTGGGATGTCCCGCGGGCCAGCGCGCGCGCCGAAATGCTCGGCGCCCGGCGCGCCGGACCGGGATTGTCCGCCGCGGATGTTCGGGCGAGAGCGGGACAGACCAACCGGATCCTGTCGGAGATTGCCGGCGCCCACGAGGGGGTCCGGTATCTTCCTCTGGACGATCTCTTCTGCGACGGCACCCGCTGCGCGGTCACCGGCGCCGACGGGGTGCCGCTCTACCGCGACGACAACCACATCAGCCGGCGGACGGCGCAGGAGATGTTGCCGGCGAGACTTCTCGACGTCCTGCGCCAGGACAGCCGGCTGGCGGAACGGCAGTGAGCGCCCTTCAGTCGGGGTCGTACCGGTCGTAGTCCGCCAGGTCGGCCGGATACCCGAGCGCACCGGCCACGGCCCTTGTCCTGCCAATGACCGTCTCCGCCTCTGCCTGCGAGAAGACCTTTCGCCAGCCGCCGGTGTTCCGCGTGATCTCGCGCTGGACCTGCCGGGCGCGGACGGCCATCGTCCCCTTCGTCCCGGCCGTGGCATAGGTCGATCGACCCGGATCGAGTATCTCCGGTTCCCATTCGAAGCCGAGCTTGCCGAGCAGGCCGGAGATCTGCTCCCGGGGCGCGGAGACGAGATCCTCGTAGCGGACCAGATGGGTCCCGGGACGCTCCCGGTTCGCCAGCACGGCCCGGTTGTCTGCATTCCAGCGACCGATGCAGGCGTCGAGATCCTTGAACCTCAGGTAGAGCGAGGCGATGTTGTCGAGGGGGTTCCGGCAGACGAAGACCAGTTTCGACTCCGGCAGGATCCGCCTGATCTTGCCGATGAACTGGACGTGCTTCGGCGTCTTCTCGACGACGGCCGCCTTGCCCAGCTTTCGTGCAAAATAGTCCCATTCGGTCAGGATGCGCCGCGCGCAATGGGCGCTGACCGTGCCCTCGAAGGTCCCGGTCTCGCGCTCGATCAGCAGGACCCTGGAATGCTGGCCCAGCTTGGCCGCCAGGAGAGTGGTTCCGCTGTGGCCGCAGCCACATATCAGGACGTGGTCGACATCGGACCGGTGCGGCCTGGCGAAGAGGTCCGGCACGGCCTGGGCGAGCATGATGGACCGATGACGCAGCCAGGCGGGGATCGTGGCCTTCTGCGAGACGGAATACCTGTCCCGCACCTTCATGCGGCCGCCGATCGGTTCGGGCTGTGGTGTCCGGTATCTGCCCGGGGCTGATGATCCGGTCTCATATCCTGAGAAGAACCTTCTTCACCATCCGCTTCCAGAGCGGGTCGTTCCTCATGCGGCTCTCCCTGGAGTTCGCGTGAGGAAAAGGCAGGTCGGGAACATCGACGCCGAGGAAGTCGCAGATCGGCTGCCATTGGGGAGTCTTCGTGAGGTCGATCTCGAGGAGGTCGTTCTCGCGGCCCCTGAAATAGTCCCGGACCGCCGCGTTATGCGCGCGGAAAACCGAAACGTAATGGTCCGCGTTCCCGGCGGGACGGCCGTATTTCTCGCCATAGATCAGCCGTCTCATCGGTGTTTCGCGGCGCCCGAAATGCTTGATCTGGGACTGGATCCATTTGTCTTCGTCGCGCGTCGTCAGGATAAACTTCGACCCCGGCCACATCCGGTCCATCTCGCGATAGACCAGCGGCCAGGGATTGTCCTGGAAGCCGTCGTAGGTCCGCGAGAGCGCCCGGCATCTTTCGAGGTAGGTGTCGGCGATATCCTCCTCGGTCGTCCAGTTGGGGCCGGTGACCCTGTATCCGAAGGCCCTCAGGATCTCTGTCAGGGTGGAGGTTCCCGTCTTGTGGAACCCGATTCCGAAAACCTTGGGCGGCCTGGCGTCGCCGCGTTCCTGTATCTCTGTCAATTTCCAGCGGCTCTTCGGTTGATGCGTCGAGGTCGGCGATCATGAGTCTAGCCCCTCGGCCCGCCACCGTCGAGCGGCGGCCCGGCCGGTCCGGTTGCCGGGCCCTGCCACTCACCGGCTCATGTCGTAGGCCTCGTAGATGTCGAGGGGCGGGAACATCCGGTAGGGAAGCCACCAGTGCGAGAAGTTTGCGAAGTTGAGCCAGACCAGCAGCACCAGGGTGTAATACGCCAGGATCAGGAAGATCATCCCTTTCCTGCCGGACTCCGTCTTCCCGATGTTGTCCGGCAGGCTGGAGAAGACGAAGACCTGGATCGGCAGGATGTAGAGCGCCATGCGGTCGAGGGCCGTCGAGGGCAGCAGCCCGGCGACCAGGGCGACGAAGAACAGCAGGGACAGGTAGGACATGGTCGAGTAGGTCTTGTACTCGCCCCGGCTGATCGAGAACCTCTTTCGGTAGCGCAGGAAGAGAAGCGCCGGCACCGCGTTCATCAGCAGGCGGATGAACGCGCCGTCCGACTGCATCTCGGATTCGATGTATACCTCGATCAGGACCTCGCTGCTGTCCTCGAGGAAGGCGACATACATCCCGAAGCCGATCAGCAGCAGGATCGGCAGGTTTATGAATTTCCGGAAATCGAGGTTGAGCAGGGCGATGCTCATCAGGAAGACCGCCGAGCGGTGGAAGCTGGCGGCCAGGACCACCCAGAAGGCGAACCAGAGGAAGCGGTCGCGGCCAAGGGCGACGAGCCCGATCATTGCAAAGCCCAATGCAACTCCCTGGCGGGCATAGCCCATGGAGACCACGACGGTCAGGTAGGGGATGGCCACGGCGAGGGCGAGCCAGGGGCGCGGCATGGACCGGGCATAGATGATCAACCCGAGGGAGAAGACGGTGCCGCAGAACAGGTTGACCCCGACGACCCCGAGGCCCAGCTCGAGGCTGAGGATGTTCAGGAGTTCATAGGCGGGATCGGCGCGCTGCAGGGCCTCCTGCACGGTCTGGGTCTCGGCGCGGAACAGGTAGTTGAAATAGTTGAACCAGTCCCCGCCGACCCGGTCCCTTAGTCCGATGAAGAGGATGAAGACGATCAGGACCAGCAGCCAGGACCCGGTCAGCGTGATCCGCCGGGATCCGTCGGCGCGCAGGGTCCGGGCGGGCTGCGCCGAGATCGCGACCATGGCCGGAATGAGGAAGAGGATCCAGTAAGGCCACATGCCCCTGCCGGCCCTAGGCCTTTCCCGTCGATCGCTTGTCGTGCCGGTAGGCGTTCAGGACCGTGCCGATGATGTTGGTATGCTGCGCGACCTCGGCCTGACAGGCCTCGAACTGGTCGTACTGGGTCCTTTCGGCCCGGGCCACGATCAGGGCGCAATCGGCGTTCTTCAGGAAGGCCCGGGTGTCGTCGTTCACCAGGACGGACGGCAGGTCGAAGATCATGATGTCGGGTTCGAAATCGGCCTGGATCTTGTCGATGGCGGCCGTGGCCTCTTCGGACAAAAGGATCTGGGTCGGGTCGGCTTCGGCCTTCTGCGCCATCGAGATGGCGACATTGCTGCCGTACCGCAGGGCCTGCTTGTCGAAGGGCACGGCGCCGGTGAGAACCTCGCTGATGCCGTGGGGCGGGCGGGTCTTGAAGAACTTGTGGGCCGAGGGATCGCGCAGGTCGAGGTCGAGGAGGATCGACTGCAGATCGCCCTGCCGGCCGAGGCCGAGGGCGAGGTTGCAGGCGATGGTGGTCTTGCCCGACCGGGGCATGGGCGAGGTGATCGCCAGCCGTTTCCAGCCGTTCTGGCGCATCTGCAGGAGCGTCTTGGTCCGCAGGATGTCGAAGGGGGTGGCCGCCGCATTCGCCAGGCGCGTCACGACCCGGTGCCGGACGAGCTGCCTTTCCTCGATCTCGAGCGGGGCCAGGGCCTCCCACCGGGCAAGGTTCGAGGGCGCCGCCGGGGCGGGCTCCGGGCGCGGGGCCCTGGCGGGGACATGATCGCTCCGCGTCTGGCGGGCCTTGTCGATCGCGGCTCTCAGCTTCTCCATTCGATTCCCAATGCTCGCCCGGTCTCTAGCCGAGACCGAGACGGTCCAGGCCTCTCTGAACGATCAGTTCGAGAGGCAGATAATAGGTGTCGACATACCACAGCCCCGCCGGCACGGCGATCAGCACGGCAAGCATTGCGGCCACCAGGCCGGTCCGCCGGATGAGGCGTTCGCCCCAGCTTTCCATGTAGGGGATCGTGGCGATCGGGGTGGTCGCGCAGCGCTCCTTGAGCTCTGCGGGGCGGCGAATGTAGCGGTTCAGAACCTCGAGCAGGATGAAATAGCCGACGGCCAGACCGACCCCCAGGGCGACGGCCCCGGCGGCGATCGCCGTCCGGTTCGGTCCGCTCGGCACGCGGGGCACGCTGGCGTTCTCTATCACGGAAATCCGTTGCCCCTGCGAGGTCGCTTCCAGCCTCTCGCTCAGCCGGGCGGTGTTCAGGTTGGAGACCGCGGAATTGTAGCGCGCCTGCATGTTGGTGTAGTCGCGCTCGAGTTCGGTGATCCGAAGCGCGTTCGCGGCGCTTCGCGAGATGTTCTCGAGCAGTCTGTCCAGATCGGCCGAGGTGGTGTCCCGCGCGGTCTGCAGGGTCTCGATCTCGCTGTCGATGTCGGCCAGGGTGGCCTCGAGAAGAGCCTCCTGCGCCGAGGCCCGTTCCTCTTCGCCGACCGCCACGCCATTGGCCTCGTTCTGGGCCGCGATGATCGTCCTGAGGCGGTCGATCCGTTCCTCCAGCCGGAAGATGCGCGGATTGTCGTCCGAGTATTCGCTCCGCAGATTCTCGAGATCGGCCTCGGCGATGATCAGCTCCTCCTCGTAGGAGCTGCGCTGCTGGGCCGTGGGGGTGGGCGTCTGCTGCGCCTGGGCCGTCTCGTAGGCGTCCACGACGGATTGCCGTCTCTGCGCGAGGGCACTCAGATCGCGCTCGAACTGGGCCAGCCGCTCCTGCAGCAGGGTCTGCCGCCCGATCCGGAAGGCCTGGTCCTCGGGCAGGGCATTGGCGTTCTCGGCCTTGAACTGCGCGATCTCGGCGCTTTGCTGGTCGAGTTCGGCGTTCAGGCGCTCGACCTCCTGTTCGAAGAATTCCAGCGTGTTCTCGGCGCGGGAGGCCCGGAACCGGGCGTTCTCCTGGAGGACCAGGGTCACGTATTCGTTGACCACGTCCGCCGCGATCTGCGGCGAATGGGATTCGAAGCCGATGGTCATCAGCGTGGCGCGATCCCCGCTGCGCCCGGCGCGGGGGCGGCTGATGTCGGTGGCGGCGCGCATCCGCGCCACGACGGTGTCGGGCGCCATCTGGCGGATGTCCTCGAAGACGTCGTACCTGTTGGCGATGTCGATCAGGTTCGCCCGGGTCAGCAGCCGCTGCTCGATGACGGCAAGCTGCTCGATGGCGCTCGACTGCACCGTGGAGGCCACCATGTTGTCCGGGATCAGCGGCTCTTCGACCAGAAGGCGTGCGGAGGTCGAATAGACATCGGGCAGTTGCAGGGCGGCAAAGACCCCCATGCCCGAAAACAGCAGCGCGAACAGCGCCATGACCGGCAGGCGGCGCAGCAGCACGGCCCAGTAGAATCCGAAGTCGAAGCTCATTCCGCCGCCTTCCCGAGCGCGTCGATCCCGGGCCCCCGCAGGAAGAGGGGCTGGGGCGGATTCAGGATCAGCCCGTCGGAGATCATCTCCTCGATGGTCTCCACGCTCACCTGGGCGTCGCCGGCACTGGAGGCATAGACGAGGGCGAGATCGCAGATCTTGTTGACCATGCGGGGAATGCCGGCCGACTGGCCGTGGACGAAGTGGATGGCATCGAGGGAAAACTCCTCTCCGGTGCCGCCGGCATGCTTGAGCCGGTGAATCACGTAGGCGACCGTGGTGTCCGAGGACATCGGATCGAGGTGATAGGTGGCGGTCACCCGCTGCGCGAATTGGCGCAGTTCCGGCCGGCAGATGATGTCGCGCAGCTCGGGCTGGCCGACCATGATGATCTGCAGCAGCTCGTCCTTGCCGGAGTTGATGTTCGTCAGCAGGCGCAGCTCCTCCAGGGTCTCGGCGCCGAGGTTCTGCGCTTCGTCGACGATCAGCACGACGGTCCGGCCGGCGGCGTATTCGCCGAGCACGAAGTCCTGGAAGCTCTGGAAGAGGGTCACGTAGTCGGCATCCTGGGACACCGGGACGTCGAAGGCGCTCAGCACCCAGCGCAGCAGATCTCCCCGGTCGCCGCGGGCGTTCGAGATCAGTCCGACGGTGACGTCTTCCTCCACCGTCCGCAGCAGGGCCTGGATCAGGGTCGTCTTGCCGGTTCCGACCTCGCCCGAGACCACCGTGATCGGAGCCCGGGTCATCACCCCGTATTCCAGCACCGACAGGGCCCGGGCGTGGGCCTTGGACCAGAACAGGAAATCCGGGTCCGGGGACAGCGAAAACGGGCGTTCTCGAAATCCGAAATGATCGTTGTAAAGGGCTGCTGTCATACGAGGAACTGTTACCAGAAGCGGGGCCGCGGCGCATCCGTCACCGCAGGGGATATATGGTTAGAGGTCATAGTGAAAGCATGCGATTTCGCAGGTCCCGCGCAGGGAACAAAGCCGGCCTGCGGCCTTGACTGTCGACGGATGCATCCCCCGCGGCGCCCCGGATGGGCGAACAGTTCACATAACATTGATTATACGGCAGCACCTCGAGCCGCCCGGAGGGACCGGGCCGGCCCCTCCCCGTCCCGCGGCCCTCAGTTCGTGGCGTTCGTCGCGATGGTCTCGATCGTCTGGACCCGGCCGGCCGTGCCGATGATCGCGTTGAGCACCCTCGACCACTGGGTGAACGGCGCTTCGGTCACGTAGAGCGTGTCCCCGTCCCGGATATTGAAGTTTCGCGCCAGGAACAGCCCGTTGGGTTCGGTCAGGTTGATGACGTAGATCATCCGCTGCGGGGTGGAGAAATCGGTCCGGCCGAGGACGGCATTGGCGACCTGGGGCGTTTCATCCCGGATGATGAACACGCCCGTGGGGTCGGCCGTCCCGCCGCTCAGCCCGCCCACCGTGGCGATCGCCTGAAGCGCCGAGGTGTTCTTTCTGGGGAAGGGAATGATCCCCTGGCTGCCGGTCTCGCCGAGGGAGATAAAGCTGGAATCGTCGCTCTCCACGATGATCCTGTCCCCGGGGCGCAGCGCGATGTCGTACCTGGGGGTGTCGTAGATGTCCTCGTAGAGCATCTCCGCCCGGTGGCCGTCGCGGATGACGATGACGCTCACCAGTTCGGGGTCCGCGGTGACGCCGCCGACCGAGGCCAGAAGACCCATGAGCCGCAGGTTGGACCGCTGGAGGGGGAAGGAGCCCTGGCCGGCGACCCCGTTTCCGACGATGGAGACGGTGCCGCCGTCGCCCGCCGTACGCTGCACGATCACCTGGGGCCGCGGGGTCTGTTCCTCGAGCCGCTCGGTGATGATCTGCCGCATGCGCTCGGGCGTGTTTCCGGCGGCGAGAATGCGCCCGACATAGGGCACGAAGACGAAACCGTCCTCATCCACCTGAAGCGCTCCGATCGAGGACGCCCCGGCGCCTTGGGAGAACAGGCCGTCGTCGACGTTTTCGAAGACGGTGAAGCTCAGCACGTCCCCGGGGCGGATGACACCGGGCGTCAGGGGCGAGGCGGCGACGAAGCTGGCGGGAAACGAGGTCTGCGGCGGCGAGGGGATCACCTGGGTGATCCGTTCGTCCACCGCGATGACGAAGGTGGTGACCCCGCCTTCGGTCGCGGCGCTGAGAAGCTCGCCCCGGGTGGGGCCGGACCGCGGCAGTCCGCAGGCGGCAAGCGTCCCCAGCAGGAGAGCGAAGGTGACGAGTCTCGTCACACGGGCAGTTGATTTTGTCATGTTCGGGCGTCCCGCGCGGCCAGATTTTCTTTGAGCCAACAGCCGCCGGAACGAACTGCAAGCTGCTGTTTGGCGGCAGTTAACCCTGATCGACCCGGGTTCGGCAATCTGTCCGATGCGGCATTTTCCAGCTTGTTGTATAGAGGAACCACGTCACCGCCGCAGATGCCGCCCGCGACAGGGGCGGCAGAAGCGGCGCATGGGGGCCCCGCAGGCCCCCTGCCCCTGTGCTGGATAAGGCGCTGACCCGCGCCGGCCGCCTATTCGGCGGCCCAGACGCGCGACGGGGCCGAAACCGATGCGGGGTCCATGACCAGGCCGATGCCCGGGCCCATCTCCCGCGCGCGGCGGGCCGCGGCGACGCGGTCGAAATCGGCCTCCTGCAGGAACTGGCCGTGCCACTGCGGCTCTGCCGGTTCGAAGCCGTGACGCTGGGCCATCTCCGCCACGCGGTCGGCATCCTCCAGGCTGAGATCGCGGCCGAGACTGTAGTCCTTCGTCTCTCCCTCGAGGGCCAGGAGCATGGTTTCCCCCATGCAGCCCCAGCAGAGATCTTCGGGCAGGGTCTGGAACGGTCCCAGGTTGACCGGGAACGGGGGTCTGACCAGGCCGCCGTCGAAGACGAGGACACCGCTGTCCGACAGATCCGCCGGCGCCACGTTGGGCGGCCGCGCCACGTCGCAGACGACCGTTCCGGGGCGCATCTGCGCCGGATCGACAAGCGCCACATCGGCGTTGGTCGCCACGATGACGAGATCGGCGTCGGCCAGGGCCCGGTCGAGATCGGTGGTGGTCGCGATCGGCAGGGGCAGATCGGCATCCCGGCAGGCCCGCGTCAGCGCCTTCAGCCGGTTCTCCTGCGGTGCGTCACGACCTGCCAGCATGTACTGGACCGTCGCGCTCAGGTCGCCCGCCCGGGGGTCCGGACCGTTGGTGACGAGGCTGTCGACCACCTCGTTGGCCACCCGGTCGAGCAGGCTCTGGGCATGGCAGTTCTGGGCATTGCCGACCAGGGTCAGCTGACCGGCCCAGCGGGCCATCATCAGACTGGCCAGGCGGCCGATGGCGCCGGTGGCCCCGATGACGACGACATTGGCCTGGGCCGGGTCGATCTCGACCCGCCGGGCGGCGCGCAGCAGCGCCTTGACCGCCGAGACGGTCGTCAGGGTATTGCCGCTGGTGACCGGCACGCCGCGGCCCGCCACCGCGGCCCCGCCGTTGGTCACGATGGAGGTGAAAGCCCCGAGGCCGAGCCGGCTGGCGCCAAAATCGGTGGCCATGTCGGCGGCGGACTGGATCGTCTCGCGGGCCGTCTTGCGGCCCTTGCCGACCATGTCCTTGGGCAGGAAGGGCACCGACATGATCATGCCTTCGGCCCGCGCCCCGGTCCGCGAAGTGCCGCCGGTGACCGGCCAGGCGAACCCGGGGCCGACGCGCTTGACCCATTCCATCCAGGTGTCCCGCTCCGTCTCGGTGAACCGGGCGAAGGACGGGTCGGAGCGCAGCACGTCCTCTTCCTCGGTGTAGTGGATGAGGAAGCAGAAGCGCCCCGGCGTCGCCTCGGGCACGTCCCGGGCCGGCCCCTGCTGCGGCTGCACGATCGGCGTCTCGGCCAGCTGTGCCCGGCGCTTGGGGGTCACGAGGTGCTGCATGAGCGCGCGGTAGTCGCCCTTGTCGAGGATCTCGCAGGTCTGCGACAGGGCCACGACGCATTCGTCGATCTCGGCCCGGCCCGCGACCAGGGGCGGTTGCAGCCGCATCACCTGGGCATTGTTGAAGACCGGCGCGGTGAGCACGCGCTGGACGTTGAAGATATAGGAACTCAGCAGCCCGATGAAGCCGCCGTTGAGGCCGCAATAGGCCATCGAGGCGGAGTCGCCGCGCTCGTGGATGGCGGCGAACTGCAGGCCCTGCATGTAGCCGCGGCCCCGGCGGCCGATCAGCACCTCGGGATACCGGGCGCTCAGCGCATTGAGCTGGTCCTCGAAGTACCGGCCGTTCCTGGCCACCTCCTTGACGAGCGCCCCGTCGTCCTTGGTCAGAAGCTCGATCGAGGCGCTGGCGGCGGCGCAGGCAAGGTTGTTGTTGGCGAAGGTCGAGCTGTGCAGCATGCCGAACCGGTCGTCCCAGGCCTCGGGCCGGATGACCACGGCCGAGATCGGCATCAGGCCGCCCCCCAGCGCCTTGCCCAGAAGCAGCATGTCGGGCGCCGCGGCGCAGTCCGAGCAGGCGAACAGCTTGCCGGTGCGGCCGAGCCCGGTCTGGATCTCGTCGAAGATGCTGAACACGCCATACTGACGGCAGAGCGCGATGACCCCGTCGAGATAGTCCGCATCCGGCGGGCAGACCACGCCGCCCTCGCCCTGGATGGGTTCGACGATGAAAGCCGCAATCTTGCCGGCATTGGCCTTCAGCTCCGCCTCGAGAGCATCCAGATCGCCGAAGGCGGTATAATGGAAGTTCCGGGCCGGGCCGCCGAAATCCCTCTGATACATGGGCTTTCCGGTGGCCGAGAGGGCGCCCATCGTCTTGCCGTGGAATCCGTTGCGGGTCGACAGGATGACATCGCGGCCCGAACGGGCCCGGGCCAGCTTGATCGCGGCCTCGACGGCTTCGGCGCCGGAGTTCGCGAACATCACGACGCTCAGGTCATGGGGGGTGATGTCGGCCAGCGTCCCGGCCAGCTTCTCGGCTCCGGTGGCGCGCAGAGGCTGGACCATGGAGGGGCGCGACAGGTTCTGTTCGCCGCGCATCGCCGCCCAGATCTGCGGCGGATTGTGTCCGAACGGCAGGGCGCCGTACTGCGACAGGAAGTCGAGATACTCGCGGCCCTCGGTGTCCGCCAGCCGGCACCCGTGGCCCCAGTTCAGTTCGGCATCCAGGCCGAAGGTTTCGAGAAGTCGAGCTCGAGCAGGGTTCAGACCTCGCATCGCTACCACTCCACTTTTGTTGTTTGCCTCTCGTCCATTCTTTCTGGGAAATGTTGTTCGATTTAGGGCATATCCCGGGCCAAACTATTGCGAAGGTATCCTCGCAATAATCGAAGAATATGAACTAATCGGAACGCGGCGGTTCGATATTTCCACTGAATGCACTGCCCACGGTGTCGGCCCGCCTCGAGGACGAGCGTCGTTCTTGTACCCGGGGTACACCGACTTCGACCTTTCAGAAACCGCGAAGCCGTTTTCGGCCCCATATGAGCGGATTTCCCCAGTATCCGGCCCCGGCGCTGCCCTGCCGGTCCCGAAGACAGGGGTCCGGCATCCTCTGCGCCGGCGGGCACTCTTGCGGTTCAGGCGCCGGGCGAAGCATGATAAGGCCCCCCGCAGCATCACAGCAAAGAGGCGCCCATGCGCTCGCTCTTCGCCGGCCTGGTCCGGACGATCGTCAGGATCCTTGCCCTCATCGGGGCGGTCGCCGTGGTCCTGGGGGCCCTGCTGCTGGATTTCGTGAACCGCGCCACCACCCCCGAGCGGACCGGCGACCTGCCCGGTACCGCCGTGGTCTTCACCGGGGACTTCGACCGGATCCGGGCCGGGCTGGATCTGCTGTCCGAGGGCCGCGTCGACCGTCTCTTCATCACCGGCGTGAACGGGGACGCGGGCCTGGACCCGGAGCGGTTCGCCACCCAGTTCTCGCTGCCTCCCGAGCAGGTCCAGTGGCTCGACACCGGCCGGATCGTCCTGGCGCCGGACGCCCATACGACGATCGAGAACGCCTGGGAGACGGGATGCTGGCTGGACCGGCAGCCCGATGCCGGGCGGGCCGTCGCCCTGATCACCTCGCGCAGCCACATGGCGCGCGCTTCCGTCGCCCTGCGCAACGAGCTGTGGCCGGTGGGTGTCGTCCGGGTCGTCTCGGATCCCGGGGAGGCCTTCGACATCCGTCAGCTCAGCCTTCTCGACTTCGCCGAATACGCCGCCACCTGGGCCATCACGCTTCTGCCCCACGGGTTCTGGCCGGGGGTCGAACCCGCGATCTGCCTGACGGGCGGGGACTGAGACGGCCCCTGCCCCGGGCCGCGGCGCACACACAAGGTCGCGAGGCCTTGTGCAAAACCCTGTATTCCACGACAAACCTCGCAACATACTGATGCAAGACCCGGTCTCCCCCAGAGACCGTCCGAAACCCCGGGAGTTGACCTCGTGACCGTTCTGCGTACCCCCCTTGCCGCCATCTTCGCCCTCTGCGCCGCCCTGGCGCTGAGCGGCTGCAGATCCGCGGAGGACCGCGCCGAGGGGCACTACCAGAATGCCCTGACCCTCATTGCCGAGGGCGACATCGATCGGGGCATGGTGGAGCTGCGCAACGTCTTCCAGCTCAACGAGACCCACATCGACGCGCGGCTCAAGATGGCCGAGCTTCAGATGGAGCGCGGCAACGTCCAGGGGGCCTACAATCAGTACCTGCGGGTGGCGGAGCAGGACCCGGACGACATCGAGACCCGGATCCTCCTGTCGGAGATGGCTTTCTTCGGGAGCAACTGGGAGGAGGTCGAGCGCCACGGGCTGCGCCTGGTGGAGCTGGCCCCGGAGGACCCCAGGGTCGAGGCGATCACCCTGGTGCGCGACTATCGCGCCGCCGCCGAAGCCCAGGATGCCGCGGCCATGCGCGAGCTCGGCCGCCAGGCCGACGAAATGCTCGCCGACCAGCCGGACAATGCGCTTTTGCGGAGCATCCTCGTCGATCATGCCATGCGCGAGCAGGACTTCACCCGCGCCCTGGCCGAGATCGACTGGCTGATCGAGGACGACCCGACCAACCGCCGCCATTACCAGGACCGGCTGCAGATCCTGGCGCAGCTCGGCGACATGGACGCGGTGGAGGCGCAACTGCGCGAGCTGGTCGAGCTCTTCCCCGAGGACGACGCCCACAAGGCCACCCTGATCCGGTTCTACCTGTCGCAGGACGACCTCGACGGGGCCGAGGCCTTCCTGCGCGAGCTGGTCGCGGCGGCCGAACCGGACAACCCGGGGCCCCGGCTGGACCTGATCCGGTTTCTCGTCGAACTGCGCGGCGCGGACGTCGCCCGCGCCGAGCTCGAGGCGGCGATCGCCGAGCAGCCCGATCCGATGCCGTTCCGGATCATCGACGCCGGACTCGACTTCACCGAAGGCCGGCAGGACGAGGCCATCGCGAAGATGGAAAGCCTGCTGGCCGGGGCAGAGCCCTCCGAGCAGACCCGCCGGGCCAAGGTCGCCCTGGCCCGGATGCTGCTGGCCACCGGCAACGAGGTCGGCGCCCGGGCCCGGGTGGAAGAGGTTCTGGCCGAGGACGAGACGGATGCCGGGGCCCTCAAGATGCAGGCCGCCTGGCAGATCCAGGCCGACGACACCGACGCCGCCATCAGCGCCCTGCGGGTGGCCCTCGACCAGGCGCCTGCGGATGCCGAGGCGATGACCCTCATGGCCAATGCCTATGTGCGGGCCGGCCAGTCCGAACTGGCCCGGGACTTCCTGGCCCGGGCGGTCGAGGCCTCGGGCAACGCCCCGGCCGAGACCCTGCGCCTGGCCAGCGTGCTGATCGGCGAAGAGCGCTACCTGCCGGCCGAGGACATCCTGCTCGACGCGCTGCGGCTGGCCCCGGCCAACCCCGACCTGCTGACCACCCTGGGAGACCTCTACCTGGCGATGGAGGATTTCGGCCGGGCCCAGGCCGTGGCCGACGCGCTGCGGCGCCTCGGGAACGAAGCCGCCCTGCAGGCGGCCAATGCGATCGAGGCGGAGCGGCTGAACCGCCAGCGCGGCACGGAAGAGGCCATGGCCTTTCTCGAGACGCTGTCGAATTCCGCCGATGCCACCCTGGCCACGCGCATCACCCTGATCCGCGCCCAGCTGGGCACCGGCGATACCCAAAGTGCCCTGGCCGCGGCGCGGCAACTGCAGGAAGACTACCCGGACGACGCCTCGCTCGACGTCCTTCTGGCGGTGGCCCAGGCAGCCAATGACGATCTGGAGGGCGCCATCGCCACCTACGAAGCCATACTCGAGGCGACCCCGGCCCGGCCCGACCTGTGGATCGAACTGTCCCGGCTCCACCAGCGCCTGGGCGACCGCGAGACCGCGCAGGCCACCATCGAAGAGGGTCTGGACCAGACCCCCGATGCGGCGAACCTGCTCTGGGCGCAGGCCTCGTTTCTCGAGCAGGACGGAGAGATCGACGCCGCCATCGAGATCTACGAGCGGCTCTATGCGCAGGATTCCAGCTCTCTCGTCGTGGCCAACAACCTGGCGAGCCTGCTGACGACCTATCGCGACGACGAGGAGAGCCTCGACCGGGCCTGGACGATCGCCCGCCGCCTGCGCGACGCCTCGGCGCCGCCCCTGCAGGACACCTACGGCTGGCTTCTGCACCGCCGGGGCGACAGCGCCGCCGCCCTGCCCTATCTCGAGGCCGCCGCCGAGGGCCTGCCGAACGATCCCATGGTGCAATACCACCTCGGCCAGGCCTACCTGGCCACGGAGCAAAGCGCGGAGGCGCTGGAGCAGTTCCGCCGGGCCATCGACATCGCCGGGCCGGCGGACACGCGGCCCCAGATCGAGGAGGCGCGCAGCCTGGTGCAGAGCCTGCAGGAGGCCGAAGCGGCCGAGGCCGCGGAAGAGACTGCGGAAGAGCCGACGGAAGACACTGTAGAAGAGACCGCCGGCGAGGACTGATCGTTCCCCATTTGCGGCGTCCCCGGGGGGCGCCGCCCTGCGGATCGCATGTCAGTCGGCGGGTCGGCGCAGGATCGAGGCGGCCGGATTGTCGGTCGCGATGTCCGGCTGAGCCAGCGACAGGGGGGGCGCATCGGCGGGAACGATCGTGGTCTCCCCTGCCCTGTCCTGCCGCTCCCAGCCCGACAGACGGCCCGCCGCGTCGTAGCGGGCCCGGTCGGTCCAAGGAGCCGACCAGTAGAGCAGCGGATCGAAGTAGACCTCGCGCCCCCGCGCGTCGTGATCGATCGACATCAGCCGATAGCTGCCGTCGGCCCAGCGGTCGTACTGCCGGAGCTGGTGAGCGGGAAAGTCGATCGAGATCAGGGCGGGGGCGCTGTCGGGACCCCCGCCCGAGGCAGCGAAGACGCCGATGTCGACGCGCGACAGGCGGCGCTCGGAGATCGCGCCGCCCTGCCCCGGCGCCGGCTCGGTCCAGGGATCGTGCCAGGTGACGTGGATCCGCGCGCTGCGTCCCTCGCGGTCCAGGGGCTCAATCCGGACCCGGTCCGGGTCGCCGCGCAGCAGGCGCCATTCGAAGCTGAGGGTCTGGCCGGGCCGCGCGGCGGTGTCCTCCGCCGTCACCGTCATCTCCCGCTCCCAGGCGGGTCCGCGCCACAGCCGCGCGATGGCGGCCGGGCTGTCGAGAAGGCGCTCGTCCAGCCGCGCAAGTCCCGCAGCGGCGGCGAAGTCCTCCTCGATCACCCGCAGGACGACGAGGGGCGGAATGTCCTCGGGGCGCATCCCGGAGGCCTGCGCGACCATCCGGCCGATCCGGACCTGGCGCCCGTCGAAGACCGGCGGATGGGCGACGCCGGAGAGGTAGTCCGCCCGGGTCTCCACCGGCGCCAGGTTCTGCCGCAGGATCATCTGCAGGGTCGGCGCTACCAGGCCCTCCTCCCGCAGGGCCGCGAAGGTCTCGGGCGGGAAGGCGGCGAGCGTCATCGCGAAGGCCTCGACGAAGATCCGATCGGACCGGGACGAGCCCTGGCTGACGACCATGTAGGGCCAGTTGAGGGGAAACCTGTCGGCGCTGTCGTGGTCCAGGTGCTCGGGATAGACGTAAAGGTGGTTCGCCCCGTAGAGCAGCGGCGTCACGTCGCGCCAGAACGCGTCGGTCATGGCCAGCCGCGGCAGGCTGCGCCCCAGGGCCCCGGTCATGGCCAGCGAGGCATTCCCGATCACCACATGGGGCAGGATGATCCGGCCCGCGAGTCCCTGGTCGAACCCCCGGGCGACAAGGCTGTCGTCGTAGTCGAGGAACGCCAGCCGGGGATAGATGCCGGGGTCGAGGGTCGAATGGCCCCGGTCTCGGTTGTCGTAGAGGATGCCGTCGAAGCCGGCGATGTCCTCGGCCGCGCCCAGGTGGCGGAGCAGACGCGTCCCGTCCCGGCCGGCCTCCGCCCCCAGCAGGGGCACGGCGGAGTCGGTCGGGGGCAGGACGAGCTCCGGCGCGATCCAGACCTGCGGCCGCAGCGGCACGAGGTCGGCGGCGGTCAGGGCGACCCGCTCGGCTCGCAGCGGCCCGCCGGCCGCCAGCAGGATCGAACAGAGAATGGTCATCGGGATGCGCATGTCGGGCCTCTTCTCGAGGCCCGAGGATCGCAAACGGCCCCGGGACTTTCCAGCCCGAAGGCGGGACTCAGGCGCCCGGGATGAACCGTGGCAGCTGGGGGCCCGCCGCCTTGAGGAAGTCGATCATCTGCGCGGCGGCATCCGCTTCGGTATGCGACTCGCTGATCGGCACGATGAGCCGGATGATCGCGCCGTCCAGCCGGTCGTTGAAGGCCCCCCGAGTCATGACGCTGAACTTGGCCTCGGTGTTGGAGGGCATCGCGCGGCCCATGTGGGTGAACCAGTAATAAACCAGCATCCGGTCCTGGCCCTTCTGCAGGATGACGCGGTTGACCCGGTAGGGATCCTCCAGCCCCAGCTCTCCGCTGAGGTCGATGCGCTCCACCTGGGCGATCTCCCATCCCGCCCCGGGCAGGCAGATCTCGGGCGTGTGCTGCACGCCGTCCTCGGACAGGTCGGTGTACCAGGCGGAGAAGAAGTCCAGCGAGGGCTCGCCCGGCGCCCGGGCGAACTGCACCGCGTGGTAGTCGTCCGCCGAGAGGCTCTCCTCGATCTCCGGAGAGAACCGCTGCTCGGTGCCGTACTGGCGCCATGCGCCGATCTCGCGCGGGAAGAGGGCGAAGCTGTCCCGGTCCGGCACGGTGGCGACCCGCTCCGGGATCAGCGGGGCGACGGTGACCGCCGTGACCATGAGCGCCGCGGCGGTGATCAGGGCCGGGGAGGGATAGACGAACTGCAGCCGCTTGATCTGCGGCACGATCTGGTCGGTCTCGAGGTCGAGCGCCTCGGCCAGCGACATCTTGCGCGGATTCAGCTTGAGCAGGATCCAGGCCAGGGCGATCAGGAGGAAGATGCTGATCATGAAGATCACCCAGCCTTCGAAGAAATGGGTGAAGCCTTCGAGCCATTCGATGCCGAACTGCTGCACGAGGATGCCGGCGATCGCGATCCGGACCGAGTTCATGAAGATCGCGATCGGAGCGGCCGCCAGCAAAAGCACGACCTTGTGCCAGGTCGGCCCCTGGTAGAGGAAGGCGAAGATGTAGGAGAAGCTCATGATCGGGAACATGTAGCGCAGGCCGGAACAGGCCTCGGCCACATGCAGTTTCAGGACCCCCAGATCGATGATGTTGCCTTCGAGGTAGACCGGCACGCTGGCGAGCTGGAGGAACCAGACCCCGAGTTCCGAGGACACCAGCTGCAGGAAGGTCGACACCTGGTAATAGATCATGCCGGGCAGCGGCAGCATGAAGACGAGGTGAAGGACGGCCGGCCAGAGGTGCTTTCCGGTGTCCCAGCCGAAGCTGATCAGAAGCACCCCGCCGACCCAGACGATCATCGCGTAGGCCAGGAAGGAATCGGCGTGGAGCAGGGTCCCGAGCACGGCCACCGCGATCGACAGCAGGACGACCAGCACGCCGGGCCAGCGGTGCCGCTTGGGGCCGGGCTGGACCGGGTACTGCTTGAGGTCCCGCAGGAACATCAGGGCCGACAGCACCGGGATCAGGGGACCGTGGCTGTATTCGGGCTCGCTCCAGGCGTCGAGGAGCACCTCGAAACCGTCCCGGAAGAACAGGGCCGCCGCGACGGTGGCGACCAGAAGCCAGAACAGCCCCCAGTTCATCCAGCCAAGCGCAGATCGATTGGCGAACTGATCCGTCGTTGTCATCTGGCCCTGTGCTTCCTCAATCGAGACCCCGTCGAGGGCGGTCTCATATCATGCCTTCGCAATCTTCGAAACGAGACCTTCGGTCCTTGCGGAGGCAAGAGACCGAAGGCCGATCCTTGGTGGAGATCCCCGGGGCCGCCGCCCTAGCGGGAGACGTCCCCTGCCGGGGCCGCCGGCGCCACGCGGGCGGTGCGCAATTCGCCCCGGCTCCATGCGCGGGTTCGCGTTCCGGCCGAAGAGGAGCGCGCGAAGGGCCGGACGCCCCCCGCCCGATGCGTCACGGCGGGCAGGATCGGACCCTTGCGGCCCGCCGCCATCTCGTCCCTGGCCCGTTCCAGATCGATCGCGCAGGCGGTCGCCGTCGCGCCGTTGCCGCCCAGGATGCGCAGGGCGGACCGGATCACGATCTTGGCCGCGATGGCGGGGGAGCGATGCTTGATGAGATAGAGATCCAGGGCGAGCTTGGAATTGGAGTCCAGATCCTGGCCGCCGTTGATCTGGGCCAGACCCGTGATGCCGGGCAGAACCGCGCAGCGCTCGAGCCGGCGATCGGGAAGCGCGAGGAAATCCTCGACCATCAAGGGGCGCGGCCCCAGGACCTGCATGTCGCCCTTCAGGATGTTCGCGAACTGCGGCAGCTCGTCGAGCCCGGTGGCCCGCAGCACGGCCGAGACCCGGCTGAAGACGGCAAGACGGGCCCGCGCGATCCGGCTGGTCTGCGCCCGCGCCCGCGCGGACTTCCAGCCCTCGTCGGGCATGGTGCGGAACTTGAAGATCCAGAACAGCCGGCCCTGATGCCCGACGCGCTCCTGGAAGAAGATCGGTTTCTGGCCGCCCAGCACGATGGCCAGGGTCACGAGGACGAGGATCGGCGAGAAGAGAGCCAGAGCGAGCAGCGCGATGCCGCGATCCCAGACCGTGGGACGCACCTTCGAGGCGTCTGCGTCAGTCGTGCAATCGGAGCGAGAGAGAGGAGGCAGCGAGTCCTCTCGAAATTGGTAGGTCATAATCTTCCCCAGCAACAGATATCCAGCAAAACCACCCACCTGAAATTTACACGAAATTGCCTTAATTTGTCCACGTTTTTCTGGCGGCGGCCTTGATTGACAACTAGGACAAAACATTGGAATTCAAGAGGAATATTGTTTCCGATGCTGAACCAGTGGGCAGGATTAAGGCAGGTTTAAGGCAGCAGTCGCCTTAAGATTGCATCCAATTTACCGAACCACCGCAGAGCGTGTAGAAGCTCTTACCGCCACGACCCGCCGGGGGCAGAGCCACGGGTTTTGCCTGCCCAAAAGAAAACGGTGGCCCGGGTTTCCGGACCACCGCTTGAAAACTGCGTCTGTGCCTTGGATCAGGCGTCGCGGCGCCGACGGCCGACGAGGGTCGAGGCCCCGAAGAGACCACCCAGGCCACCCAGCAGAAGCAGGGCGGAGGCAGGCAGCGGAACAACCGTGATGGAGCCAAGGGCGCCATCGATCGAGATGCCGGTCGAAACCGAGTCGACCTGGAAGATGACAGCGCCAACGTCCGTCATGTCCACACCCTCGCTGGTGAATTCACTGAAGGACAGGAACGGGCTGAAAGCGCCGTCGAAAATGTTCTCGACATAGGTATGGACGTTTCCGGCCATGTCATAAACTGTCGCGCTGAACACGAAGTCGCCGTCCGCCTCGAGAACCTCGAAGAAGAACGCCGGATTGGTGAGACCGAAGGTCAGGTCGAGACCGCTCCCGATCACCCCTGCGATCCCGAGACCATCAGTATCGATGCTGTTCAGACCCGTAGGAGCGCCATCGTTACCATCATAGGCAACCTGGCCGATACCTTGCTGGCCAGTATCGTTGCTGAATGACAAGAACCCACCGGCCACAGTCAGCGACGTCGACAGGCCAGGAATTTCGGGCGATGTCTCAACCCACAGATCGCGGAAACCGCCGATGACCGGCGCCGCAACCTCCGAACCCTGAACAGCCCCGTTCGAATCGTCTTCGACCTTTTGGAAATCATCGAACAAATCGATGGTTGCCGCCGAGGCGGTGGAGGCCGCGAAAATCGAAGCGGACGCCACGACCAATGCTTTTAGTACTGTCATAACTTTACCCCTTGTGGCGCACGGCTCCGGGACACAGAATCCCAAAGGTGCGGTTTTCCTTCGTTAAAAAGTTAACGCTATGGTAGCCGCCGTGTCAACTTGGACAAGCCTTGCTCGCGCCATAAAAACGCCTGATTTGCCTGAATTCCCGCATGACGTGTGCCCGGCGCCGGCGGTGTTGTTTACAAGCCCGCCACAATGGGCTTCGGTGCCCAAAATTGTGTCGCCTTTCGCCTCCCGGCGCTGCGTCGCGACCCAGATTCCGGAGGCAGGCCGATTCGAGGTCATCTGTCCCTTTACGCCCTGATCGCGCTCTGCGCCCTGATCGAGATCGTCCTCACCCTGAGCGACCTGCAGCTGTTCGGCCCGCCCCGTTTGCGGCAGATGGCCTACGAGTACTTCGGCTTCTGGCCGGGGCTTCTGCAGGCCTGGCGGCCGAACTACGCCGCGCAGCCCTACACGATGTTCGTCACCTACGGCTTCCTGCACGGCGGCCCGGTCCACCTAGCGGTCAACATGATCACGCTGTGGTCGCTCGGCCGTGCGGTCCTGGACCGGGTCGGACAGGGCGCCTTCGCCCTGCTCTATGCCGGGGCCTGCCTCGGGGGCGGCGCCGGCTTCGCGCTTCTGGCACCCGAGCTGCGCCCCATGGTGGGGGCCTCGGGGGCGCTCTTCGGCCTGGCGGGCGGCCTCCTCGCCTGGGCCTACGTGGACCGCTACGCTTCCCGCGAGGGTCTCTGGCCGGTCGCGCGGGCGGTGCTTTTGCTCGCCCTGCTCAACCTCGTGCTGTGGTGGGCCATGGCCGGTCAGCTCGCCTGGCAGACCCATCTGGGGGGCTTCGTCGCCGGCTGGATCCTGGCGCTGCTCATCGACCCGCGGCCCGTCGAGTAACCCAGCCCCCCTGCCCCGACCCGGTGCGCCCAGGGTTTCGCATGCGAAACCTTCCGGCCCCGGGCGCGCCCTACCCCTTCCGCTTGGCCAGCCAGCCCAGGAACGCGCGGTCGGGGCTGCGCAGGGGCGGGCGACCCGAACGGTGCCACATCTCGCGCCACTCCGCCTCGAGCCCGTAAGGATCCCAGCCAGGGGCCAACGCGCGGGCCTGGTCCAGGGTGGCGGGCTTCAGCACCGGACCTGCGCCAGCCGCCTCCTCGGCCAGCCGCCGGGGCCGGATCCGCCACAGGTCGTCCGCCTGTTCGCTCAGCGTGTAGTCAGGCAGGGGATCGCGGGCGGCGATCTCGCGCAGCATGGCGCGGAACACCCGGCGGGGCGAGGCCGAGCCGGTCTTCTTCAGCAGCACCTCCAGCGAGACCGGCCAGACGGCCTGCCGTCCGCAATGCTTGCGCGCCAGTTCATAGAGTCGCCGCTCGAGGGGCTTGCGCAGGCCGAAGTAGTCGCGGCTCAGCGTCAGGACCGACCGCGCCAGCACCGCCCGGTAGATCCAGTCCGAGAGCGTCACGCTGACCGAGACCATGCGCCCTGCCCGCGTGCGGCGCACGATCTCCCAGCTCTCGATCAGGCCGAAGCCCGAGGTCACCTCGGTCTCGCCCGTCACGATGTTGGTGGTGATGCGGGTGCCCGCCAGCCGCTCGAAGGCATCGCGCAGCCGCTTGTAGCCGTCGCCCGAGGTGTCCCGCCCCGTGGCCAGCATCAGGTCGTGGGCCGTGAGCGTCAGCGTGCGCGCCACCTCGCGCCCCGCATTCAGCGCCGCGACCAGCTGGCTGATGCAGAAGATCAGGATGTCGGCGTCGAAGATCGTGGCCCGCCCCTTGACCGAGGGAGTGATGACGATGCGGGTGTCGTTGTGGGTGTAGTCGAGGATGCGCCGGTCCGGCCGGGTCGAGAGAGAGAACAGCGGATGTTCCATCGAGGCCAGATCGTGCTTGGGCATCGCGGCGAGGATGTCGCAGACGAAGAAGTCGCCCTGCCCCCTGGCCATGCCCGGCCCTGCCGTCTCGATCATGTCACTGCCTGCCTCGCCCGTCCCCTCTGCCGGGGGATTCGTGGTTTCAGTGACACCTAGGGTACGGCCTGTGGATAAGTCGGTCCAGTGCGGATCGTGGGAGCGGAGTCACCGCGGCGGTGGTTCGGAGTCGCTCCTTCGGGGGATCGGAGTCGCTCCGATCAGAAAGCTCTTGAAAAAAGCATTTGCCGCAAGGCAGTTAGGGAACACTGTCCAGCGCCTTAACTAAACAAATAACACAATTTAACAGGCCGGCATGGGGATTGCGCCTAAACAAGCAAACCAAGGCGCCCAGAACAACCATTTGATTTTGCTTAGAAAGGGCACAGAAAGAGCCGTTTTTCCTTGCATGTGCCACGTTTCGCGGTAGTCTGGTCAAAACACGATACATCAGAGGGGCCGAGCAGCATGGGCACACCTCCCTACTTCAACCTCTCGCCGGACCAGGCGCTGCAGGGAATCGATCCGCCAACAACCACCGAGGCGCTGGCGGCGATCGCGGCGGCCTGCGAAAAGGGGCGGACGGATCTCGCCGGACGGGGGCTCGACGACACCGGGGAAAAGCGGCTTCGGCTGTTCTCAACCTGGGAGATCACCAAGTACCTGATCCCCGTCGCCCCGGCCCATTTCCGCCGGGTCCTGCGCCAGCACCCCGACCTGCCCCAGGGCGTGAGCGAGACCGAGGGCGGCGCCAAGTGGTTCACCCTCGACGAGGTGCTGCGCCTGCGGGCCCATTTCGCGGCCGAGGGGTCCAAGGCCAAGGACTACCTGCCCTATCGCCCCAAGGGCCTGCCCGCCAAGGTGGTCGCGGTGGCGAACTTCAAGGGAGGGGTGGGCAAGACCTCGACCTGCGCCCATCTGGCGATGAGCGCCGCCCTCGACGGCTACAAGGTGCTGGTGGTGGACCTCGACAGCCAGGGGTCCATGACCTCGATCTTCGGTGGCCGGGTCGCCGACGAATGGCAGACGGTCTATCCGCTCCTGGCCCGGCACTACGGCGAATACCTTCAGTCCGAGAACCGCCGCCGTCTCGACCGGGGCGAGGCGCCGCTGCCGCTCGACGAAGCCCTGAGCGACGCGATGCGGCTGGGGCCGTCCAACGTCATCCAGAAGACCCATTGGCCCAACATCGACCTGATCGGCGCGCAGCTGAACCTCTACTGGTCCGAGTTCCAGATCCCGGTCTGGCGGATGGCCGCGCGGGGCTGGAAGCTCTGGGACGCGCTCGGTGACGCGCTGGCGGGGCAGGGCATGGGGGAGGGGCGCTCGGTCCTCGGCAGCTACGACCTGATCTTCCTCGATACCCCGCCAGCCCTCGGCTACCTGACGATCAACGGCCTGGCCGCGGCGGACATCCTGCTGGTCCCTGTCGGGGCCTCGTTCCTCGAGTTCGACTCGACCGGCCGCTTCTTCGACATGCTGCATGCCACCTTCTCCTCGATCGAGGAGGCCGAGAACCTCGCCGCCCGGGCGCTGGGGCGCGAGGAGATGGCCTTCGAATGGGATGCGGTGCGGGCGGTAGTCACCCGGTTCGACAGCGCCCAGCAGGCCGAGATGGCGGGTCTGATGCAGGCCTACATGGGCCGCACCCTGACCCCGTTCCGGCAGGATTTCACCGCCCTGATCGGCCAGGCGGGGGAACAGGTCCATGGCATCTACGAGGCCGACTACCGCGATTTCAACCGCGAGACCTACGCCCGGGGCCGCGCCACCTTCGACGAGACCTACGCCGCCTTCAAACGGCTCCTCTACGGGGTCTGGCGGCGGGACGAGAAGGCCGCGGCCACCATGGCCGCCGAATAGCACCGCACGCAGGATTAGAGCCGGATTAAGCCCCGCCCGGGCAGACAGGAGAGCAGATGGCCAAACGCAGAAGGCTGAGCCCCGTGGACCCCGAGAAAGCGACCCTGATCCAGCCCAAGACCGCGCCTTCGGTCCTGGCACGCGCGCCCATCGCGGAGGTGGTGAGCGATTCCGCCCGGGCCGCATCCTTCGATGCCGTCGCCGGGGAACTGGCCGCCGCCCGGTCCGAAGGACGCCTGGTCCTGTCCCTGCCGCTCGAGGCCATCGACGCGGGCTACCTGATCCGGGACCGGATGACGCTCGATCCCGAGGATCTGGCGGCGCTGACGGACAGCATCCGTGCCCGCGGCCAGCAGACCCCGATCGAGGTGGTGGACCGCGGCGCCCGGGACCACCGGCGCCAGTACGGGCTGATTTCGGGTCTGCGCCGCCTGCGGGTGCTCCAGGCCCTCGCCGCCGAGGACCCGGACCGCTTCGGCCAGGTCAAGGCTCTGGTGCGCCAGCCCGAAGGCGCCGCCGAGGCCTATCTGGCGATGGTCGAGGAGAACGAGATCCGCGCCGGGCTCAGCTTCTACGAAAAGGCCCATCTGGCGCTCTCGGCGGCCGAGGCGGGCATCTATCCCGATACCGAGGCGGCACTGAAGGCTCTCTTTGCCGCCGTGCCCAAGGCGAAACGGTCCAAGATCAGGTCCTTCGTGACCCTGGTGGAGGCTCTTCGCGGCCACCCGCGCTTCCCGGCCGAGATCCCCGAACATCTGGGCCTGAGACTGGTCAAGGCGATCCGTGAGGAGCCTGCCTTCGGCCCGGCCCTGTCGAACCGCCTGGCAAGCCGCCCCGCCACGACGGCGGCGGAGGAACGGCGTCTTCTGGAGGCGTCGTTGACGGATGCAGGCGGACAATCGGGCAAGGATAGAGCCGATACGCCGCCCGCCATCGACCGGGAAGTTGCGCCGGGCATCCGGGTCACGAGCCCCCGGGGCACGGACGATGTGCGGCTGTCGGGACCGGGTGTCACGGCCGAGCTCGTGGCGGCGCTCCAGGCCTGGATTTCGGCGGAAACAGGGTCGGAACCGGCGGATTAGTCTCTGTCGGCGGTCAGGGGTTTCGCATGCGAAACCCCGGGCCCGGTTTCGCGGGCCAGATTGGGGTTCCGCTCGAACCCGATGATTAGTAGCGCCGAGACACGGATCACGTTCAAGATGGCCGGGCGACCAGCCCGATCGGGTAGAACAGCAGCGCCCGCGAAAGGCACCCGGCGCGTTACTGTTCATTCGGCCGTTTTCACCACCGCCGAAGGGTCGAGCCGGACGCGGGTCCGTTGCCCCAGAAGGTCCAGGAGAACGTGCAGCCTGCGGTCCGGGTCGATCTGCTCGACACAGGTGAGGAAGTCGTGAAACGGCCCGCCGAGCACCCGGACCCTGTCCCCGACCGACAGGTCGTCGCTCATCGGCCGAAGCAGCCCCTCCGCATCGCAGCGCGCCATCAGCCCCGCCACGATTTCCGCCGGCACGCGAGCCGGCCGGTCGGTGCCGAAGCGGATGAGGCGCGAGACGCCGGGGGTGGCGCCGATCCTGTCCCACCGGGGCCGCTCGGGGTCGGTCGCGATGAAGATGTAACCGGCAAAGACCGGGCGGATCTCCTCGCGCAGGCGCCCTCGCCAGCGGTGGCTGGCTCTGTGGCGCGGCATGAACAGATCGACCCCCAGCGCCCGGAGGTTCCGGAAGGCGACGTGATTCTGGTTCGGCTTGCACAGGACGAGGTGCCAGTCCCCGGGCACGATGCGGGAACAATGCTTCATGATCCGCGCCGCCGTTCACGATCGCGCACCCGGCGCCGGCCCAGGGTGAGGTTGCCCGGCAACACGGCCGGTTTCCGGGGGTCTGCTGCCGCCGCTGCGGGGGAGGTGTCTTGTTCGAGAGCCATGGGGCGTGCTTAAAGGGCCCGGTGTTGCATTTTGAGGCGCAATATGGGTCTTCGAATGGCAGGCCGGCCTGGAGCGCATCCAATGGCCGTGCGCGAGCCATGCTAGGAGACCGGCAGACCCCCGGTCCTGACGGATCAGCGCGGCGTCGGTGACGTGGACACCCTTTTTTTCGTTGTCTCGAAGCTCGTCGGTGCGGCGCTCACGGTGGAAGCATGGCTGCTGATCCTGGCCCTGGCCGCGCTCTGGGCCGGCCTGCGTCACCGGATCCGGCTGCAGCGCGGCGCCGCGGCCCTTCTCGCCCTTGCCCTTCTCGGGATCGGGGTCCTGCCTCTCGGCGATGTCCTTCTGCGCCCGATCGAGACCGTCCATCCCCCGGCGCCGGAGCTGCAGGACGTCGACGGCATCATTGTCCTGGGAGGCGGGGAGGACGTGGCGGCCAGCCGCCGGGCGGGTCAGCCGCAGCTGGGCGAGGGCGGGGACCGCTACCTGGCGGCCCTGCTGCTGGCCCGGCGCCATCCGGAGGCGAGAGTGCTCTTCGCCGGCGGCAGCGGCCGGCTTCGGGACGCGGGCGGCGCGCCGGTGAGCGAGGCCGCGATCGCACGGCAGATCTTCGAGGCGCAGGGGATCGCGCCGGACCGGCTCATGTTCGAGAGCCGCTCGCGCAACACGGCCGAGAATGCCCGGCTTGCCCACGCGCTCGCGGCACCGGGCGCGGGCGAGCGATGGGTCCTGGTCACTAGCGCCTTCCACATGCCCCGGGCCGTGGACAGTTTCGCCGCCGCGGGGTGGGAGGGGATCGTTCCCTATCCGGTGGATTTCCGCACCCGCGCCTGGTCCGACGGCCTGGGATGGAATTTCCAGCGAAACCTCGGGCTGATCAACATCGCCTTGCGCGAATGGGTCGGCCGGATCGCCTATCGGGTCACGGGCCGATGAAGGGGCAGGGGCGGCCATGAGGATCGTGATGACCGTGAACGCGGCCTGGAACATCTGGAATTTCCGCCTGCCGCTGGTCCGGGCGCTGCTGGCCGAGGGGCACGAGGTCGTCGTGCTCGCGCCGAAGGACGATGCGACGCCCAGGCTCGAGGCGGAGGGCTGCCGGACCCGGCACCTCGAGATGGACGTCAAGGGCCTCGACCCCCTGGCCGACGCGCGGCTGCTGTGGCGGTTCCGCCGCCTGTTCCGCGAGATCCGCCCCGATGTCGTCCTGAGCTTCACGATCAAGAACAACCTCTTCGGGGCCCTCGCGGCCAAGCGGTTGGGGATTCCCTTCGTGCCCAATGTCACCGGCCTGGGGACGGCCTTCCTGTCTGGGTCCGTGCTGGAGCGGGTGGCGACGGCGCTCTACCGCCGGGCGTTCCGCGGGCTGCCGGCCGTCTTCTTCCAGAACGGCGACGACAGGGACCTGTTCCTGAGCCGGGGCCTGGTGAGCGCGCCGCAGGCCCGGCTCCTGCCCGGCTCGGGGATCGACCTGGAGCGCTTTGCCGCCGTGCCCTACCCGGCGGGGACCGAAGAGACGGTGTTCCTGCTGATCGCCCGTCTTCTGCGGGACAAGGGGATCGTGGAATACGTCGAGGCCGCCCGCCGGGTGAAAGCCCGCCATCCCGGGGCCCGGTTCCAGCTCCTGGGGGCTGTGGCCTCGCAGAACCGCTCCGCGATCGACGCCGGCACGGTTCAAGGCTGGGTGGAGGAGGGGGCGATCGAGTATCTCGGCGTCGTGGACGACGTCCGGGCGGCCATCGCGGAGGCCCATTGCGTGGTGCTGCCCTCCTACCGCGAGGGGGCGCCCCGCACGCTGATCGAGGCCGCCGCCCTCGGCCGTCCCCTGATCGCGACGGACGTGCCCGGCTGCCGGGCCGTAGTCGATCCCGAGGTCTCGGGGTTCCTCTGCGCCGCCCGCAGCAGTGACAGTCTGGCCGCGGCCTGCGAGAGGTTTCTCGATCTCGACCTCGACGCGCGCGCCGAAATGGGGCAAGCCGCCCGCACGAAGATGGAGCGGGAGTACGATCAGACGATCGTGGTGGAGGCCTACCGGTCCGTTCTCGAAACCCTGCAGCCTGCCCGTGGCAGGATTGCCTGACAGACCTCTCGATATCCTGGACCCAGCACCATGACCAAACCCCGCGTTCTCGTCACCGGCACCGCCGGGTTCATCGGTTTCCACCTCGCGCGGCTGCTGCTGGAGGAAGGGTTCATCGTCCGGGGCTATGACGGGATGACCGACTACTACGACGTCGCGCTGAAACGGCGGCGGCACGCTACCCTGCTGCAGAACCCCAATTTCGCGGCGACCGAGGGGATGCTCGAGGACCGGGAGACCTTCGATGGGGTGGCCGACGACTTCCGGCCCGACGTCATCGTCCATCTCGCCGCCCAGGCCGGGGTGCGCTACAGCCTCGAGAATCCCCGCGCCTACATCGACGCCAACATCGTCGGGACCTTCAACGTGATGGAGGCGGCCCGGCGGCTGGAGGTGCGGCACCTGCTGATGGCCTCCACCTCCTCGGTCTACGGCGCCAACGAGGACATGCCGTTCTCCGAGCAGGACAAGGCCGACACCCAGCTGACGATCTACGCCGCGACGAAGAAGGCGACCGAGAGCATGGGCCATTCCTATGCCCACCTGTGGAACCTGCCGACGACCATGTTCCGCTTCTTCACCGTCTACGGCACCTGGGGGCGGCCGGACCTGGCGCTCTACAAGTTCGTCGACGCGATCCTCGACGACCGGCCCATCGACATCTACAACCACGGCGAAATGTACCGCGATTTCACCTATGTGGACGACCTGGTGCGCGGCATCCGCCTGCTGATCGACGCGGTGCCGCAGCGCCCCGCCTCGGCCGACGAGATCCCCGAATGGGACAGCCTGTCGCCGGTGGCCCCGTTCCGGGTGGTGAACATCGGCAATTCCGACAAGGTGCGCCTGCTGGACTTCATCGACGCGATCGAAGAGAGCTTGGGCAAGACTGCGATCCGCAATTACATGGAAATGCAGAAGGGCGACGTCCCCGCCACCTGGGCCGACGCCACGCTCCTGCAGGAACTGACCGGCTACCGGCCGCAAACGGATTTCAAGGACGGCATCGCCCGTTTCGTGGCGTGGTTCCGGGAGTATCACGGGAAGTGACGGTGCAGTATCGCCCCGAAATAGACGGCCTGCGCGCTGTCGCGGTCTTGCCCGTGATCCTGTTTCACGCCGGGATCGAAGGCCTGTCCGGCGGGTTTGTCGGGGTCGATGTGTTCTTCGTGATCTCAGGTTTCCTGATCACCGGGATCATCGCGCGCGAACTGGCGGCGGGCGACTTCTCGATCGTGCGGTTTTACGAGCGCCGGGCCCGCCGCATCCTGCCCGCCCTGTTTCTGGTGCTCGCCGCCTCGTCGGTGGCGGCCCTGGCGATCATGCTCCCCTACGAGTTGAAAGCCTTCGGGCAGGGTCTCGTGGCCGTGGCGCTCTTCGTGTCCAACATCCTGTTCTGGCAGCAATCGGGATATTTTGCAGCCGCGTCGGAACTGAACCCGCTGCTGCATACCTGGAGCCTCGCGGTCGAGGAGCAGTTCTACATCATCTTTCCACTTGTGTTGATGGCGCTGTGGCGGTGGAAACTTCGGGCGGTCTGGATGGTCCTGGCGACGCTGACAGTCTGTTCCCTCCTCCTGGCGGACTACGCATCGACGCGCGTTCCAAGCGCCAATTTCTTCCTGTTGCCGACGCGCGCGTGGGAGCTGGGGATCGGTGCTCTTCTGGCGCTCTGGCTGATGCGGCGGCCACAGCCGTCGGGGATCCTGGCCGAGGCGCTGGGGCTTGCCGGATTGGCGGCGATAGCCGTGTCGGTGCTGCTCTATGGCCCCCAGACGCCCTTTCCCTCCTTTCATGCCCTGCTGCCGGTCCTCGGCACGGCTGCCGTACTCTATGCCGCGCAACCCGCCACGTTGGCGGGGCGTCTGCTGTCCTGGAAGCCGGCCGTAGGGATCGGGCTGATAAGCTATTCGGCCTATCTCTGGCACCAGCCGCTGTTCGCCTTCGCCCGCCTGACGGCCCCGGAGACCGAGCCGCCACTCTGGCTGATGCTGCTGCTGGCAGGGGCGTCGCTGGGGCTGGCCGGGCTGTCGTGGCGGTTCGTCGAACGCCCGTTCCGACGCAAGGACGGTTTCGGGCGCGGCGCGGTCTTTTCCATGGCGGCGGCAGGAAACGTTGTGGCGATCATCTTCGGATTTCTGTTTGTGCAGACGGCGGGTTTTCCGGGCCGCTACCCGGAACCCTACAGACCGCTCATCGCAATGGGCGACCCCGAGTACGGACAGTATGTGAGGACTGCCTACAACGCACTGCAGGGCAAGGCCTTCAGCGAGGACAGGCCCAACCTGATGATCGTCGGCGACAGTTTCAGCCAAGACTTCTACAACATGGTCGAGGAGACCGGCGCTTTTTCGGGCTTCAACATATCGACCCATTATGTCCCAGTTCGTTGCCAGATACATTTCGGTTCTTTGTACGAAACGATCAGTCCGTTCATCGCGGAACAAGATCGGGAGATATGTCGCGGAAGAGTTTTGTCACAAGAGCAGGTTGACCGGGTCCGCCGCGCCGATGTGGTCATCTTCGCCTCAAGTTGGGCAGATTGGTCGGCCACACGCCTGCCGGAAACTCTGGCTGCGATGGATTTTCCCGACGGACAGCGCACTTTCGTTATTGGATCAAAAAGGTTCGAGCGATCCCGTCGAGAGTTGATAAAGATCGTCAGCCGGAATGGACAAGCTGCACGCGGCCCGTATTCTGAAAATGACTGGAAAACCAACGTATTGCTTAGTGATACATTGCCCGACGAGATCTTTGTCGATGTGATCGGGACCTTATGCGAGGAGGGGTGTCCGCTTCTGACGCCGGAGGGCGAGATGATTTCCCACGACGGGTCTCACCTCACACCGGCGGGTGCAGCATACATCGGTCATCGGCTGTTCACCGAAACACCATTAAGAGAATTTGCGGCATCCCGAAGCGCCGCCATCCAGGAGAATCCTGCCCATGATTGAGCCGAATCTGGACCATGCGACCCTCGCCGTCATCGGCCTCGGCTATGTCGGCCTCCCCCTGGCGGTGGAATTCGGCAAGACCCGGCCGGTGATCGGCTTCGACATCGACGCGGGCCGGATCGCCGAACTGCAGGCGGGCAGGGACCGCACGCGCGAGGTGGAGCCGGCCGAACTGGCCGCCGCCTCCCGGCTCACCTGTACCTCCGATCTCGAGGCACTCCGCGCCGCGCAGGTCTACATCGTCACGGTGCCGACCCCGATCGACGCGCACAAGAACCCCGACCTGACGCCCCTCATCCGGGCCTCCGAGACGGTGGGCCGGGTGCTGAAGAGAGGCGACATCGTCATCTACGAAAGCACGGTCTATCCCGGCGCCACCGAAGAGGACTGCGTGCCGGTGCTGGAGCGGGTCTCGGGCCTGACGTTCAACCGGGATTTCTTCTGCGGCTACTCGCCCGAGCGGATCAACCCCGGCGACAAGGCCCATCGCCTGACCACGATCCGCAAGGTCACCGCCGGGTCCACCCCCGAGGCGGCCGATGCGATCGACGCGCTCTACGCCGGCATCGTCACCGCCGGCACCCACAAGGCCGAGAGCATCCGCGTGGCCGAGGCCGCCAAGGTGATCGAGAACACCCAGCGCGACCTCAACATCGCCCTGATCAACGAGCTGGCCATCATCTTCAACCGGATGGGGCTCGATACCGAGGCGGTGCTGAAGGCGGCGGGGACGAAGTGGAACTTCCTGCCGTTCCGCCCCGGGCTCGTGGGCGGGCACTGCATCGGGGTCGACCCCTACTACCTGACCCACAAGGCCGAGGCCCTCGGCTATCATCCCCAGGTGATCCTGGCCGGGCGCCGGATCAACGACGGCATGGGCAGCTATGTCGCCGGGCGCATGGTCAAGGAGATGCTGCGCAGGCGCATCCGGGTCGACGGGGCCCGGGTCCTCGTCCTGGGGCTGACCTTCAAGGAAAACTGCCCCGATTTGCGCAACACCCGGGTGGTCGACGTGATCGCCGAACTGCAGGACTACGGCATGACGGTCGATGTTCACGACCCCTGGGTCGATCCGGACCTGGCGCACGAGGACTACGGCCTCCGCCCGGTCGAGACCCCCGAGGCGGGCGCCTACGACGCGATCCTGCTGGCCGTGGGCCACGACAGCTTCCGCGAGATGGGCCCCGCCCGGATCCGCGCCTATGGCCGCGAGCTGCACGTCCTGTGCGATCTGAAGTCCGTCTTTTCCGCGGACGACAGCGACTGGCGATTGTAGGACGGCATGAGCGTCGCCCCCTCAGGACAATCCGCGCCGGAGATCGTGCCGACCCATGTGCTGGATTTCATCCGTGGCATGGCCGCCGTCTACGTCGTCATCAATCATACGCGGGGCAATTTCTTCAAGGGCGGGGCGCGGACCATCGCCGAGGCGACCGAGCCTCTCGGCCTCTACGACTACGCGTCGATCGCCCTGCTGCAGGCCACCTCGTTGGGGATCGAGTTCGTCATCCTGTTCTTTTGCGTCAGCGGCTATGCCATGGCCCATTCGATGCTGCACACCTCGTCGGCCCCGGAGTTCTACAAGCGCCGTCTGATCCGGATCTGGCCACCCTATCTGGTGGCCATCGCGCTCGCTGCCTTCGTCTGCGTCCTCTACACCGTCTTCGACCCGGCGAACGACCGATCGGCGGAATGCGCCGAGTATCTCTGCACGGCCGAGGGGCTGTTCTGGATGGCGACCTACGTCAAGGTCTCCTCTCCCATGACGGCGCAGTTCTGGTCGCTGCCCTACGAGGTGATCTTCTACCTTCTGTGTCCCCTCCTTCTCTGGCGGCGGTCGGCCATTCCGGCGGTCTTCGCCGCCTCCATCGTGCTGTCGCTGATCGGCGCCGTGTTCTGGGGGCCGGAGATGCTGCCGGCCTCCTCCAGATGGGTGAACTTCGCGATCAACGCCGCGTTCTGGTTCATGTCCGGGGTCGTCGCCTATCACTACATCGACCGCATCCCCGTCCTGTCGGTCCGGCCCTTCGTTGCGGTCTCCTTCGGGCTTCTGCTGGGCATCCTGCTCGTCAAGACGGCCTATGGCGGACCGAACGCCATCTCCAGCTTCCTGATGATCTGCTTCGCCGTCCTGTGCATCCGCAACCTTCCGCATTCCTGGACATCGAGGCGGCTGTTGAACTGGGGGTTCTTCAGCTACTCGATCTACATCTATCACTGGGCCATCATCCAGCTGGTCAAGCTGATCCTCGACCAGTCCTACGGGATCAACACAAGAGACATAGAGAGCTACTGGATCTGGATCCTCGCCCTGCCCGTCATCCTGCTGCCGTGCTGGGCCCTGTATTTCCTCGGAGAGAAGCAATGCAACGATCTGCTGCGGCGGATGTCCCGGAAACCCCGCGCCGCCACCTCATGGTAACGGACGAGTCATCGTCCAACGCGTCCCTCTGGCGCCGGGGCTGGGCGTTGCTGGAGCCGCGCGAGCGGCGGTCCGCCTTGATCGTCCTGGCGGTCGTCATCGCCTCGGCGATCAGTGCCGCGGTCATGGTCGGCTCGGTCCTGCCGTTCCTGACGGTCCTGTCCGATCCCTCGCGGATCGAGACGGTGGGGCCGCTCTCCTGGGCCTACGACCGGTTCGGCTTCTCCTCGCAATACGCCTTCATCGTCGCGCTGGGGGTCGGCACGATGGCGATGATCGTCGTGGCGAACATGATGCAGATGCTGCGCATCTACGTCATCTCGCGCTTTGCCATGATGCGGATTCACAGCATCAGCCAGCGTC
The DNA here is from genome assembly GCA_024304875.1 of Paracoccaceae bacterium. Lineage (GTDB taxonomy): Bacteria > Pseudomonadota > Alphaproteobacteria > Rhodobacterales > Rhodobacteraceae > JAMWZF01. The sequence continues at coordinate 16,750 of JAMWZF010000001.1, read as the reverse complement.
TGCTGGCCCATTACCTGCACCAGCCCTACGAATACTTCCTGACGGCCCATTCCAGCGACATGAGCGCCCGCATCCTGAACGAGACGAGCACCGTGGTGCAGTCGTTCATCCGCCCCGCGACAGAGGCCATCTCGGCGACGATCACCCTCTGCACGGTCCTGGCGGTCGTCATCTGGGTGGACCCGGTCATCTCCCTTTCGGCGATCCTGTGCCTGTCCGTGATATTCGCCCTGACATTGCGGTCGAGCAGCAAGAAGCTGAAGAAGCTGGGCAAGGTGCGGAACATCGCCAACAGGGGACGCTTCAAGGCCGCCGGCGAGGCCCTGACCGGGATCAAGGACATCAAGCTGCTGGGAAGCGAACGTGTCTTCCTGTCGCGCTTTTCCCGGCAGTCCGAGGAGATGGCGCGCTCGAACGTCGGCAAGGCGGTCCTGACCCAGATGCCGCCCTATCTGATCCAGACGATGGTCTTCTCGGGGGTCATCCTGATCTGCCTGATCATGCTCGACGGAGGAGACTCCGATCCAGCCGGAACCATGGCCGAGCTGGTTCCGACCCTCGGCGTCATGGCCCTGGCGGCGCAGCGCCTGATGCCGGAACTCAGCCGTCTGTATGCCAGCATCGGATCGCTGCGCTACGGCCATGCGGCGGTCGACGCGGTCTACGAAGGGCTGACGAGCGGGGTCGCGGCGCCGCGAACCCCGAACCGCACGACGACGCCCCTGCGGCTGCGCGACACGCTCGATCTCGACCGGATCAGCTATCGCTACCCGAATGCCGAACGGGCCGGGCTGGATTCGGTGACCCTGCAGATCCGGGCCGGAGAGCGGATCGGCGTCGTCGGCACCAGCGGGGCGGGCAAGACCACCCTCGCCGACATCCTCCTGGGCCTGCTGCGGCCGACCGCCGGCACCATCCGCGTCGACGGAGAGATGGTGACCTCCGACAACCTGACGGGCTGGCGGAGCGTCGTGGGATACGTGCCCCAGGACATCTACCTTCTGGATTCCAGCATCGCCGAGAACATCGCCTTCGGCGTGCCGCCGGGCAAGATCGACCGGGGCGAGGTCGAGAATGCGGCCCGGCACGCCCAGCTCGACGCCTTCATCCGGACCGAGCTGCCCCAGGGCTACGACACCCCCATCGGCGAGCGGGGCCTGCGCCTGTCGGGGGGGCAGCGACAGCGGATCGGGATCGCCCGGGCGCTCTACCGCGACGCCGACCTGATCGTCTTCGACGAGGCGACTTCGGCCCTCGACAACGTCACCGAACAGGAGGTGATGGCGGCGACCGAGGGGCTGCCCGGCGACAAGACCCTGATCATGATCGCCCACCGGCTCAGCACCGTGCGCCGCTGCGACCGGATCCTGGTGCTCGACAAGGGCCGGGTGGCGGGCTTCGATACCTGGGAGCGGCTGGCGGCGGAGAACGCGGTGTTCCGCACGCTCACCAGCCTGGGAAGCGAGGGCTGAGACAATGACATCGGACGTTTTCGGCCGGATCGGCGAACGGCTCACCCGCTATCGCGACACCTACCGGCGCCGCAGGATTCCGGGGCCGAGTTTCTATGCCAAGCTGGCGGAAAGAAAGCGGCTGGCTGATCTGGTCCGTGCCAACCGGGGCGTGTCCCAGGGTCCGATCTACGACATCGAGACGAAGATCGGACAGAAGGAGGTCGCGCGGAAGGCCGGGGTGCGCACCGCCGAAATCCTTCAGGGCCCCTACGACGACCTGGGCCGGTTCGACCTGGATGCGCTTCCCGGCAGGTTCGTCGTCAAACCTCTTGTCGGGTCGGGGGCGAACGGCGTGTTCCTGCTGGAGAAGAGCGGGGCGCAGCTCGTCAACATCGTCTCGGGCGAGCGCTATCCGGCCGATCTGACACACCTGCGCAAGGTCGGTCTGGAAAGGTTCGACGGCGTCCCCCTGATTGCCGAAGACCTCATCGAAGCGGGCGGACAGCCGTCGATGAACTGGAAGGTCTTTGCCTTCTACGGAGAGGTGGGGTTCGTCCGGCAGCTGGAACTGAACAGTGCCATGAAGAAGAAGTACAAGATGTGGTCTGCAGAGGGTCGGGACATCGGCAGAATCGACCTGCACGGCTTTGCCTATGTCTCGGCCCTGCCGCCGCCCCGGAATTTCGCGGCCCTCGTCAAGGCGGCCGAAGCCGTCTCCCGCTCCGTCCCGACGCCTTTCATGCGCGTGGACCTCTACGAGTCGGACGACGACATCTTTCTGGGAGAAGTGACCTTGCGACCCGGCAGTCTGTGGAAGAGCAACTCCCTTCAGAAGTTCAATCCGGAATGGGACAGGAAACTGGGGAAAATGTGGGAAGCGGCGGAAGCGCGGCTGATCGAGGACATCGGCCAGGCCTATCTGCCATGAGACTGGGATTTGACAGGGCGGATTCTTCTGACTCGAATCTTGTGCAAATAATATAAAGTTAAGGTGTTTCGCAGGTGTTGAATAAAGCAAAAAAATCAATTCGAAATATAAGAGCAAAACAGGAGGATCGTGCTTATCATGAAAAGAGCATAAATAATGCTCTTCGTGCGCTCAAATCCCTGGAGCGGCAGAGGGGGCCCTTGCCGGAAAATATCAAGAAAAAGTGTGACGAGTACTCTGTCGATGTATTGGGAAGCAGAAATTACGCGCCGTGGTTCTATGTGTATTCCAGGGTTGCAGGGGAATTTCGGGAGGGATGGCTGGCCCCCAACTATTGGGGGCGTATCATTGTCCCGAAAATACAGGGTCAGCACGGGCGAATTTCCGGTTTGAAGTCGATGAGCCGGATCATATTCCGATCAGATCGCTTTCCGGATCTCTTGACGTATGCAAACGGAATATTCTCCGACAGCGACGGACAAGTATTTTCACCATCGGAAGCGAAGAGTTTTCTTTTTTCTTCGCGGGAGCGGGTGGTATTCAAGTCCGACATGTCACGGAAGGGTATGGGAGTTTGGATTTTCGATCCAGAGTCTTTTAAGCCCGCTGAATTCATGGAAAAGACTTCCGAATCCGGTGTTTTCCAAAGTTTCATCGACCAGGACGCCGGTCTCTCCGCGTTTTTTTCCGAAGCGGTTTCGACTCTCCGTCTGAACACCGTATTGAACACCGAAGGGCTGGTGGAGCTTCGCAGTGCTCACCTGAGGCTGGGGACCGGGGAGGACACCCGTGTCACGGACGCTTCGCAGATCCGCATTGCCGTATGTTTGAATACCGGACGCTTGAGCGATACGGGGTTTACGGGCGGATGGGTCGAGGTCGACCGGCATACCGATACGGGCGTGCCCTTCTCTGGGTTCGACTATCCGATGTTCCGGGAGGCCGTCGAGGTTGTGAAACGACTGCATCGGGTCGTCCCCTTCGTGCGGTGTATCGGTTGGGATGTCTGTGTGGATCGTTCGGGAGAAGTCTGCGTCATGGAGTGGAACGGCCGGCAGAACGGGATCCAGTTTCCCGAGGCGACGCAAGGTCCCTGTTTCCTGGGGCTCGGCTGGTGAAGACCGCAGACCTCCTGTCGTCCGCTCCATCCGTCCCGTCAGGCCGCCCTGACGGCGGGTGTCATCGGGGTTTTGGGCCTTGGTGATCGTCCTTCTCGGCATGCACAAGTCCGGCACGACCCTGATCGCCGATACCCTGCATCGCAGCGGCATCCCGATGGTGGGCGACATGGCGGCGGGCGGCTATGACGACGGCAACAAGATGGAGCGCGCCGAGACCCGGGAGCTCAACATGGAGCTTCTGCGCGACGACGGCGGCCACAGTTTCCGGGTGATCCGTCCTCTGGCTACGGATGCGGTCACGCCGGCGCACCGCGCGCGCGCCCGGGCGGTGATCGACGGCCTCGCCGGGGCCGGGCCCTGGGGGTTCAAGGACCCGCGGACGCTGCTGACCTTCGACTTCTGGGAGGAGATGCTGGAGGCGCCGCGGCTGGTCGGCGTCTTCCGCGATCCGGTCGAGGTCTTCGGCCACTACCTCAAGCGGGCCGGCCGCCGCTGGATCAGCCGCGATCCGGCCTACCTGCCCGACGCCCTGCGCGCCTGGTGCGTCTACAACCGGCACCTTCTGGAGGTGAAGCGCCGGCATCCCGAGATGCTGCTACTCGACTATGCCGACTTCATGACGGCGGATGACGGCCTGCAGGCCCTGTCTGCCCATGTCGGGCGCGACCTCGTCGATTGCCGCAGGCCGGGGATGCGCCGGGCCAGGGCCGCCCCGACGGCCGACTATCGCCTCGCGCGGGGCATCGTCCGGCTGCGCGACCGCATGGACCCGGCCCGGATCCATGCCGAGCTGCGGAAAGCCGCCTGGACATGACCGAGACCTCGTCCCCGGCCCAAGCCCCGAGCTCCGGCGTCGTCTTCGTCGCCACCGGCGCGCGCTACATCGCCTGCGCCGAGGCCGCGGCCCGGTCGGTGCGCCGGCACATGCCGGAAGTGCCGATCGCGCTCTTCACCGATGCCGGCGCCCTCGGCCATCCGCTTGCCGACATCTTCGACCCGGTGATCGAGCTCGAGGGGGCGCATCACCGCTCCAAGGTCGACTGCCTGATGAACTCTCCCTTCGAGCGCACCCTGTTCCTCGACGCCGACATCCGCGTGCTCGAGGACGTGAGCGAGCTCTTCGACCTTCTGGAGCGGTTCGACATCGCGATGGCCCATGCCCATGCCCGCGTCCGCGCCGAGACGCAGGCCGTCTGGATCCGGGCGCTGCCCGAGGCCTATCCGCAGTTCAACACCGGCGTCGTGGCGGTGCGCCGCAACCCCCAGACCCGCGCGCTGCTGCAGGCCTGGTCGGAGAGCTACCGGGAGGCGGGCTTTCGCAAGGACCAGGTGACCCTGCGCGAGCTGCTGTGGAATTCGGACCTGCACGTCGCCACGCTGCCGCCCGAATACAACATCCGCTATCCCAAGTACCTCTGGCTCTGGGGCCGGCGCGAGGCGCGGCCCCGGATCTGTCATTTCTACCGCTATTCCTTCGTCAGCCGCCGCGCCTGGCTGGCCGCCCTGGCCCGGAAGCGGGTGCTGGGCTGGCCCCGCCGCGCCGCGGGCCGGCTGCTGCGCCGGGTGCGCGGAGGCTCCTCGGCATGAGCAGCGTCTGTCTCTTCATCGGCACGCTCAAGGCGGGCGGCGCGGAGCGTGTGACGGTCTGGCTCGCCACCGAGCTGCACCGGCGCGGCCATGACGTCGTGGTGCTGACCCATTCCGCGCCCAAGGCGGATTTCTTCACCCTGCCGGAGGGCATCCGGCGCGAGACCGTGGGTTTCGACGAGGGGCGCAGCACGCTGCCGGGCAAGCTCCTCATCAACATCCGCCGCTGCCTCAGCGTCCGCCGGGTGCTGCGCCGGCACCGGGTGACGTCGCTGCTGGCGATGATGCCCCATGAATCGGTCGTCTCCGTCGTGGCCGCCCTCGGCCTGCGGGTGCGGGTCGTCGTGTCGGAGCGCAACGCCCCCTGGCATCGCCGGCAGGACCGGATCTGGACGGCGATGCGCCGCCTCGTCTACCGCTTCTCGGATGCGCAGGTGGCCCAGACCCAGCCGATCGGCGACTGGCTGCGCCGGGAGACGGGCAGCCGCCGGGTGGCCATCATCCCCAATGCCGTCCAGGCCGATCTGCCCTCCGGGCCGCCCTTCGTCCGGCCGGAGGAGGTCCTGCGCCCGGGGCGCAGGCTGCTGCTGGCGGTCGGGACCAAGCCGTTCCAGAAGGGCTTCGACATCCTGGTCGAGGCCTTCGCCGGTCTTGCGGAGGACTACCCGGACTGGGACCTCGCCATCCCCGGCCTGCTGGCCGACCGGTCGGAAGGGGGGATCTCGGGTCAGGACATCCTGGATGCGGCCGCCCGGTTCGGACTGGCCGAGAGGGTGATCCTGCCCGGTCATCTGGGCAATGTCCCGGACTGGTACGCGGCGGCGGATCTCTTCGTCCTCAGTTCGCGCTTCGAGGGGTTTCCCAACGTGCTCGTCGAGGCGATGGGCGCAGGCGTCGCCAGCGTGGCCTTCGCCTGCGACACCGGACCGGACGAGATCATCCAGGACGGGGTGGACGGCCTGCTGGTCCGCGACCTGACCGTCCCGGCGCTGGCCGAGGCCCTGGACCGGGCGATGGGGGATGCGGGGCTGCGCGCCTCCCTGGCCGCGGCGGCGCCGGCGGTCACCCGGCGCTTCGCGCCCGAGCGGGTCATGGACGCCTGGTGCGAGGCCTTGGGCCTGCCGGCGGGGACGGCGTCCCGATGAGCGGCGGGGAGCTTGTCCTGTCGCTGGATTTCGAACTCCTCTGGGGGATGCGCGACCATGCCACGCGGGCCGGCTACGGCGCCAACATCCTGGGCGGGCGGGAGGCGATCCCGGCGATGCTCGAGCGCTTCGAGCGGCACGGCGTGCAGGCGACCTGGGCAACCGTCGGGGCCCTGTTCTGCGAAAGCCGCGAGGAACTGATGGAAGCCTTGCCGCCCGAGGAGCTGCGGCCGCGCTACGCGCGCGCGGCGCTGTCGAACTACCGCTACCTGGACGAGGTCGGTGCCGACGAGTCCAGCGACCCCCATTACTTCGGCGCCTCGCTCATCGCGCGGATCGCCGGCTGCCCGGGGCAGGAGATCGCGACCCACACGATGTCCCATTTCTATTGCCTCGAGGAGGGCGCCAGCCCCGAGAGCTTTGCCGCCGATCTCGATGCCGCCTGCCGGGTGGCGGCGGCGCGGGGCATCACGCTGCGCTCCATCGTCTTTCCCCGCAACCAGTACGGCCCGGCGCATCTGGAGATCATCCGGCACCGGGGCATCCGGCGCTACCGGGGCAATCCGGCCGCCTGGGCCTACCGCCCCGCCGCGGGGGCTGGCCAGACCCTGCCGCGGCGGCTGATGCGGCTGGTCGATGCCCATACCGGGGTCCTGGGCCCGCATCTCTACCGGCCCGGGGGCGACAACGTCCCGGCCAGCCACTTCCTGCGGCCCCGTGCCGGGCGGCTGGCGGCGCTTCACGGCCGGCACCTCTCGGTCCTCGAGCGGGCGATGACGCGGGCCGCCCGGACCGGTGCCGGGGTTCACCTGTGGTGGCATCCGCACAACTTCGGGGCCGACCTGGCCGCCAACCTTGCCGGTCTGGACCGGATCCTGTCTCATTTCGCCCGGCTCAGGGATGAATACGGGATGGTGTCGCGGACGATGGCGGGGTCCGGTCAGCCGCACCTCCCCGCGACCGAAAAGGCAGCGCGTCCATGAGACATGTCACCTACGTCGAGGCGAAGGAGACCCATTCGCCGCTGCACGACTTCGCGCGCCGGACCCTGGGGTATTCGGCCGGGCAGGCGGGGTTCTTCAAGCATGCGCTGTCGCGGGCCTTCAGCGTCGACTTCGTCTCGATGGAGGCCTTCCTGCGCGCGCCGGAGCGGATCTTCGCCCGCAGCGAGGCCATCGTCTTCAGCTCCAAGTGCGGCATCCGGAAGCTGGACTTCGCCGAGGCGAAGCGGCTCCTGACCCTCGGCCCGATCCCGGTCTGCTTTCTCGTCCAGCAGGCCCAGCCCAAGGTCATGATCGAGGACAGGTTCGCCGATCTGTGCTCGGTGATCTTCAAGAGGGAGCCCTTCAGCGACCTCGGCGTCTACGACCTGTCGGAGGCGAACCGGCGCAAGATCGTGCCCACGATCCTCGCCAACCCGCTCAGCCCCCTGTTCAACCGGATGCCCTGGCTGAAGATCGGACGGCGTCCGCCCCGGTTCGGCTTCGAGACCCAGAAGCGGCACGACGCCTTCTTCATCGGCCGGGTCGGAAAGAACCGCTACGACAACCGGATCGAGGCCTGGGCCCGCCTGGCGCGGAGCCCCGACATCCGCCCCGTCGGCGGGATCATCCCCGGGGATCCCGGCTTCGACGTGCCGGCGGAGTTCGTCGCCGAGCCGATCGGCTCCAAGTCCTACCGGGACCACATCCTGACCTCGCGCATCAACCTGGCACTCGACGGCATCGGCCCCTTCACCTTCCGCCATCTCGAGCTGTTCTGGTGCGGCGCCTTCTGCCTGTCCGAAACCGACCTCGGCCAGATATGGCTGCGCGAGCCGATCGTGGCGGACCGGGACTACGTCTGGTTCGATACATGGGACGACATGGTCGACAAGGCGCGCTTCTACATCGCCCATGACGCCGAGAGAGAGAGGATCGCCCGGAACGGACGGGAGTTCTATGACAGGCTCTACGATCCGGACGCCCATGCCAGGGAGATCGAGGCGGCGATCTTCGGGGCGCCCTGAGATGCGCTCCCTGCGGGTCCCTTCATGAAGCTGGCCGTTCTCGCCGCGCCCGGGCAGAGCACCGATATCCTCGTCGGCCGCCTGCTGCGCGAGGGGTTCGACGACCTTCTGGTCCTGGTCGAGCCGCCCCAGTCGAAGCGCGCGCTCCTGCGCGGGCGGGCGCGGCGCCTGGGATGGGGACCGGTCCTGGGGCAGGTGCTGTTCCTGGGTCTGGTGCTTCCGGTCCTGCGGCGGCGGGCCGCCCCGCGCCTGGCCGCCATCATGGAAGAGGCGGATCTGACCGCCGATCCGCTGCCCGGCGCGCGCGTCGTGCCGGTGCCTTCGGTCAATGCGGCCGAGACCCGGGACCATCTACGGCGCTTCGCCCCGGACGCGGTGGTGCTGAGCGGCACGAGGATCGTGAAGCCCGACACGCTCAATGCCGCGGGGGCGCCGGTGCTGAACATCCACGCCGGGATCACGCCGGAGTTCCGGGGCGTGCACGGCGGCTACTGGGCCCTCTGGACCGGGCAGCCCGGCAACTTCGGGGCGACGCTGCATCTGGTCGATGCCGGGGTGGACACCGGGGGCGTGCTGGCCCATGTCCGGCCCGTGCCCGGCCCGCAGGACACTTTCGTGACCTATCCGTTGCTGCAACTGGGCGCGGCGCTGCCGGCCCTGGTCGAGGTCCTGGAGGGGCTGCGGCGGGGGGAGACCTTGCCCGATCCCCTGCCGACCGAGGGAGAGGGACGGCAATGGTATCACCCCACGATCGGGCAATACCTGGCCGGCCGCCTGCGGGGCGTCCGCTGACATGACGAGTGGGCCGGAGTCGATGAGGGACCTTTCGGGAAAGCGGATCCTGCTTCTGGGCAGCAACGAGCGGGCGGCGCTGTCGGTCTGCCGGTCGCTGGGGCGGCGGGGCGCGGTGGTCGAGATCGCGGCCTTCGATCCTGTCCGCCAGCCGGCAGAGCTGTCGCGCTATTGCCGGGGGCGCATCCATCTCGGCGCGCCGGTGACGGACCCGGATGGGGTGTGCGCCCGCCTCGCGGCGCATCTGGAGGCACACGCCTACGACGCGCTCTTCCCGATCACCGACGTGGCCTGCGAGCTGGTCCATGCCGACCACGCGGCGCTGGCGGCGCGCACGGCGATCGTCGGGCCGGCGCCGGAGGCCTACCTTAGGGCCGTCGACAAGGCCGAGGCCATGGATCTGGCCCGGCAGGTCGGCCTCGGCGCCCCGGACAGCATTCTCCTGAAGGAGGGGGACGATCCCGCGCCGGCCTTCGCCGCGCTGAAGGACGGCCCGGTCTACGTCAAGCCCGTGCGCAGTTGCCGCCTGGGGCAGGGGATCATCCATACCTTTGAGGTCCGCAAATGCGCCGAGCCAGCCCGGCTGGAGCGCAAGCTGGCCGAGGACCTGCCCCGCGGGCCGGTTCTCGTGCAGCGCCCGGTGGCGGGGCAGGGGGTCGGGCTGAACCTTCTGGCCGACCGCGGCAGGCTGGTGGCCGTCAGCATGAACCGCCGACTGCACGAGCCGCCTGACGGCGGCGGCAGCAGCTTTCGCTGCAACGTGCCCGTGACCGAGACGGCCCTGGGGATCGCGCGGGACATGGCCGCCCGGCTGGAGTGGACCGGCCTGATGATGATCGAGATGAAGGAAAACGCCAGGCAGCTGACGATCATGGAGATGAACTGCCGCCCCTGGGGGTCGATCGAGACGGCGATCCGCGCCGGCGTGGATTTTCCAGCGCTCGCCGTCGCGGTCGCCCTCGGCCTGCCGCTGCCGGACGAGGTGATCCGCAGCGACCGGCCGGTGCGGGTGCGCAACCTCAAGACCGATTTGCGCTGGGTGATCGGCCAGCGCCGCTTCGGGGCCCTGGCGGACTGGCTGGGTGCGCTGCCGCGGGCCGCCCTGGGGCGCGAGCATCTCGACATCGAACAGGGGGATGATCTGCGCCCGGCCCTCGGCCAGCTCAATCCGGTGGTCGCGCGGGCCTGGCGCCGGGCGGGCCTTGCACGGCGCATGGCGGCGGCGCGGCTGACCCGCCGGCACCGTTTCCGCCGGCTGGACCGGAGCGAACCGCTGCTGTTTCTCTGCCAAGGCAACGTCAACCGCAGCGCGGTGGCCGAGATCCTGTTCCGCGACGCGGGGTTCGACTCTGTGCGCTCCGCCGGGATGCTGCCGCTGCAGGGGCGGGCGATCAGCCCCGCCGCGGCGCGGTTCCTGCGGGACCGGGGGCTGGACGGCAGTTCTCATCGCTCCGCCCCTCTTCACGCGGTCGCCCCCTTTCTGGCCGGCGGCGCGCGCATCGTCGTCTTCGACTATCGGACCTTGGCCGATCTGCAGGCCGCCCGCCCGGACCTGGAATCCCGCGCGATCCTCTTCGACGATCTCGCGCGCCACCCCTCGGGCGAACTCGGCGATCCCCACGGGGCGGAGGAGGCGGCCTATCGGCAATGCTTTGACCGCATCGCCGCGACGCTTCAGGATCAGGTCGGCTGAAAGGGACGGGTACGGTGACGCGGTTCGTGATCAGGTTGGACGACATCTGCCCCACGATGGATCATGGGAAGTTCGCCCGTGCCCGTGCCGCCTTCGACCGGGCCGGGGTCCGGCCGCTCATGGGGGTGGTGCCGGACAACCGCGACCCCGACCTTCAGATCGACGCGGCGGACCCCGGGTTCTGGCAGATGATGCGCGATCTGCGCGGCGAGGGCTGGGGGATTTCCCAGCACGGCTACCGGCACCTGATCCATACGTCGGACCGCGGCCTTCTGGGGATCACGCCGCGGAGCGAATTCGCCGGGCGGGGCCTGGACGACCAGCGCGCCGATCTGGCCGCGGGGCAGGCGATCCTCGCTCGCGAGGGGCTTGGCACGGATGTCTTCATGGCGCCGTTCCACAGCTACGACCGCGCGACGCTGACGGCCCTGAAGTCCCTCGGCTTCACCACCCTGACGGATGGCTACGGGATCGTCCCTTGGCGCCAGGACGGGCTGACTTTCGTGCCGCAGCTTTTCGAACGGCCGGTGCATTTCGGCGCGGGGGTCTATACGCTCTGCCTGCACCTCAACAACATGACCGACGAGGCGATCGACGCGCTTGGCCACTTCATGGCGACCAATGCCGCGCGCTTCATCAGCTTCGACCAGGTCCGTGCCCGCACTTGGCCCGCCGCGCTTGTCCGCCCCCTCGGCCTGGCGCTGAGACTGGCCCTGACGGCCAAGCGGCGGCGTCCATGACACGATTGCACCCATGAAAGACACATCGCCCATGACCGAAGACACCACGATCCGGCGGGTCGTCCACGTTCTCTATTCCGGCCTCGGCGGGCACGGGGCGGTCATGTTCGGGATGCTCGATGCGGGGTTTTTCGCCAGGGCGGAGCATATCGCCGTCCTGACCGGAGTGGAGCCGCCGCTGGAGGATTACACCACCCGTCTGGACCGGCGCGGCATGGCCTGGCGCTATGTGCCCAAGGTTCCCGGGCGGGACTACATCGCCTATTACCGCAGCCTGCGGCGGGCGATCTTTCAGGACGATCCCGATCTGGTCTTCGTGCACGGGCTGGCCACGACGCCCTCGATCGTGCGGAACCGGTCGCGGGCCGCAGTGCTCCTGCGCGAGACCGAGCCGCAATCCACCAAGTCGCTCAAGGACTGGGGCTCGCTGGCCCTGGCCCATGCCAATGTCGATGCCGTCGTCCATCTGACCGAGGATGCGGCCGAAACGGCGGCAGCCAAGCTGCGTCTGCTGCACCGGCCCGGCAAGGTCCATATCATCGCCAACGGTCTCGACATCGAGGACTTCAGCCCCGCCCCCGGCTGGCCGGACAGCCTGCTGTCCGGCCCGGTGATCCGCCTCGGCATGGTGGCGCGCCTGCAGCCGACCAAGGACCACCTGACCCTGATCGATGCCTTCGGGCGCCTCTGCGCGGCCCGCCCGGACCTCGACCTGAGGCTCGAGATCGCCGGGGATGGCACCACCCGGCCGGCGCTGGAGGCCGAGGCCCGGCGCCTGGGGGTTCAAACCCGTGTCACGCTGCACGGCACGCTCGGCACCGCGGGCGTGCGCGACCTGCTGCGCGGCCTCGACATCTACGTCCATGCCACCTTGGGCGAGACGATGAGCAATTCCATCATGCAGGCCATGGCCGTCGGCCTGCCGGTGGTGGCCAGCGCCGTCTCGGGGGTGACCAACATGGTCACGCCGGATGTCGGCCTGCTCTATCCCTCCGGCGATGCGCAGGCGCTTCACGGCGCCCTCGGCGGTCTGCTGGAGGCCCCGGACGAGGCCCGCCGCCTGGCCGCGGCCGCGCGGGAGAGGGCGGTGAGCCGGTACGATGCGCAGCTGACCGCGCGGGCCTACGAGGCGCTCGGGACGGAGATTGTCAGAAAACGGTCCGGCCGGTGACGCGGCAGGTCCTGCATCTGGTCCCCTATGACACCGTGGGCGGGGTCGAGACCGCCCTGCGCACCGTCCCGGCCCGGTGGGAGGGGCCGAATGGCCCCGTGCGGTTCCGCCGCGCCTATCTGGTGACTCATTCGGCGGTGGAGGTCTTTCCGGACGACTGGCATGGCGCCGCGGTCTCTGTGAACAACCCGCTGGCGCACTGGCGGCTCCTGCGGGCCGCCCTGCGCAGCCGGGCCGACCTGGCGGTCGCCTCGCTCTGGCGCGCCTGCCCGGCCTTCATCGCGCTCAAGCTCCTGCGGCCGCGGACGAAGACGGCGCTGTTCCTGCATTCGGCGGTGGACGTGCATGTCCTCGACTGGCTGCTGAACCGCCTGGCCATGGGATTGGCCGACGAGATCTGGGCCGATTCGGCCTCCACCCTGGAGGCGCGGGTGCCCGAACGGGCGCGGCGGCGGGGCAGGGTGCTGTCGTTCCTGACGCAGCTGCCCGCTGTCGCCGGCGCCGCCGCGGCGGACAGGGCGCCCGCCCCGGCGTTCGTCTATTGGGGCCGGCTGCAGGAGGAAAAGAACCTGGCGCGCGCGCTGGATGTCTTCGCCGCCATCCATGCCCGGCTGCCGGGCGCCCGGTTCGACATCTTCGGCCCCGATCGCGGGGCCCTGGCCGGGCTTGAGGCGCAGGTGGCGGCCCTCGGCCTCGGCGGGGCGGTGCGCTTCATGGGACCTCTGGCACAGGACGAGCTGCTGCGCCGTGCCCGGGACTACAGCTTCTACCTGCAGACCAGCCGGTTCGAAGGCATGGCGATGTCGGTGATCGAGGCCATGTCGATCGGGCTGGTCCCGGTGGTCACCCCGGTCGGCGAGATCCCCCGCTACTGCCGGGACGGCGACCACGGCATCCATGTCACCACCCCCGAAGAGACCGCCGCGCGCGTCGAAGGGCTCCTGGCCGACCCCGCGCGCTGGCGGGCGGTCTCGGACCGGGCGGCGCGGCACTGGGCGGGCGCGCGGCTGTTCCGCGAGGATTACCGCCAGGCCTGCGATGCGCTGCTGGCAGAGGGGCAGCCCCCCGGAAAGGCCGTGCCATGTGCGGATTAGCCGGTTTCGTGACCTTTCAGCCCTTCGCCGATCCGGCGACCGCCGAGGTCCGCCTGCGGGCGATGACCGACGCCATCCGCCACCGCGGCCCCGATGCCGAGGGGCACTGGAGCGACCCGGAGGCGGGCGTGGCGCTGGGGCACCGGCGCCTGTCGATCATCGACCTCAGCCCCGCCGGCGCCCAGCCGATGACCTCGGCCTGCGGCCGCTACGTGCTGGCCTACAACGGCGAGATCTACAACCACGCCGAGCTGCGCGCGGAGCTGGAAAGCGCCGGTGCGGCGCCCGACTGGCGGGGTCATTCCGACACCGAAACCCTGCTGGCCGCCATCGTGGAGCGGGGCCTCGAGCAGGCGTTAAAGGCCGCCGCGGGCATGTTCGCCATCGCCCTCTGGGACCGGCAGGAGGGCGTGCTGTCCTTGGCCCGGGACAGGATGGGGGAAAAACCGCTCTATTTCGCGCCATCGGGCGGCGGGTGGCTCTTCGGCTCGGAACTGCCGGCCCTGGTCGCGGGGGGGCAGGCCCGGAAGATCGACCGCGCGGCCCTCGCCGCCTATCTGCAGTTCGGCTACGTGCCCGACCACCTGTGCATCTACCAGGGGGTGCAGAAGCTGCGCCCCGGCGGCATCCTGCGCCTGGGCGCCGGGGAAGCGCCCGAGCCCCTGCGCTACGACAGCCCTGAGGCGCGGTTCGGCCAGCCGCCCACGATCACCGATCCCGCCGAGGCCGCCGCGCAGCTGGACCGGACCCTGGCGCAGGTCGTCGGGGACCAGATGGAAAGCGACGTGCCCCTCGGCTGCTTCCTCTCGGGCGGCGTCGATTCCTCGCTGGTGGCGAGCCTCATGCAGGCCGCCTCGGACCGGCAGATTCGCAGCTTCTCCATCGGCTTCGACAACCCGCGCTTCAACGAGGCGCCCCATGCCGCCGCCGTGGCCCGGCACCTCGGCACCGATCATACCGAGTTCATCCTCAAGGAAGACGACGCCCTGGCCATCGTCGCCGATCTGCCGGCGATCTACGACGAGCCCTTCGCCGACAGCTCGCAGATCCCGACGACGCTGCTGTGCCGGGCGGCGCGCGCGCATGTCACGGTGGCCCTCAGCGGCGACGGCGGGGACGAGGTCTTCGGCGGCTACAACCGCCACATCCGGGGGCCCGGCCTCTGGCGGTCGGTGACGCGGCTGCCCTGGGCCCTCCGCCGGCTCGGCGCCGGGGCGGTGGGGGGCGCGGCCTGGCTGGGCCTGCGCAGCGAGGGGCTGTCGCACCGGATCGTCACCGCCCTCGGCCTGCCGGTGACCACCCTGCAGCAGCTGCCCAAGCTGGCCGCGACCCTGCGGGCGGCCGGCGATGCCGAGGCCTTCTACCGCACCTTCGCCACGACTGCGAACCGGCCCGAGGCGCTTCTGTCCGGCCCTGTCGGCCCCTGTCCCGTCAGCGACCGGGACCCCGCCGCCGAGGGGCTGGAGATGGCGGAATGGATGATGGCGCGGGACGTGACCGGCTATCTGCCCGGCGACATCCTGGTCAAGGTCGACCGCGCCGCCATGAGCGTCGGCCTGGAGACCCGGGCGCCGCTCCTCGACGTGCGGGTGGAACGCCTGGCCCGGCAGATCCCCGTGGGCCTGCACGTGGACGGGCAGGGCGGCAAGCGGCTGCTGCGCGAGGTGCTTTACCGGTACGTCCCCCGGGAGCTGATCGAGCGGCCCAAGCAGGGCTTCGCCATCCCGCTCGACGACTGGCTCCGCGGCGCGCTGCGGGACTGGGGGGAGGACCTGATGCAGGATGAGGACCTGCTGTCCGCCCTCGGCCTGAACGGCGCGGCCATCGCCCGGCTCTGGACCCGCCACCAGGCGCGGCACCTGAACGCCGGCCGCGAGCTCTGGACGGTGCTGATGCTGCTGCAATGGGCTCGGGCGCAACACCTTGCCTGAAAAAGACCGGATCAATAGCCTTTCGCGGACCGGTATCGCGGGACCGACACGGCAGCCAGAGAACGTCTTTGAAATATCGTGCCGACATAGACGGCTTGCGCGCCGTCGCCGTCCTGCCCGTCGTCCTGTACCACGCCGGGCTGCCGCCCTTTTCGGGGGGGTTCATCGGTGTCGACGTGTTCTTCGTCATCTCGGGGTTTCTGATCACCTCGATCGTCGCCTCGGAGATTGACGCGGGCACCTTCTCGCTGCGGACCTTCTACGAGAGGCGCGCGCGGCGCATCCTTCCTGCCCTTGCCGCCGTCGTCCTGGCCACCCTCGCCGCCGGGCTGATCCTGCTCCTGCCGGGCGAGCTGGAGGACCTCGGCCAGTCCACGCTTGCGACCGCCCTGTTCCTGTCGAACGTCTATTTCTCCCTGACGCTCGACTACTTCGCGCCGGCGGCGGAATTCGCGCCCCTGCTCCACACCTGGTCGCTTGCCGTGGAAGAGCAGTTCTACCTGGTCTTTCCGCCGCTCCTGGCCCTGATCACCGCCCGGCTCGGCTCCGGAGCCGCGGCCCTGATGGTGCTTGCGGTCTCTGTCGTCTCGCTCGGCGCGGCGGCCCTGATCCTTCCGGTCCGCCCCGACTGGGCCTTCTACCTGATCTTCTTCCGGGCCTGGGAGCTCGGGCTCGGCGCGCTCGTCGCGCTGTACAGGCTGCCGCCGCTGCGCGCCGCGCCGCTGCGGGAGGCGCTCGGGGCGGCCGGTCTGCTGGCGATCCTGGTGCCGGCCGTGACCTACGACGCGGGGACCGCCTTCCCGGGGATATCGGCCCTTCCGCCCGTGCTCGGGGCCGTCGCCCTGATCCATGCGGGAGCCGGCGGTTCGGGAAGTCTCGCCAACAGGCTCCTGGCGCATCCGCTCCTCGTGGGGATCGGGCTGATCTCCTATTCGCTCTACCTGTGGCATTGGCCGATTTTCTCGTATCTGCGCATCCTGCGGGCAGAGGTTCACCTGCCCGTCGCCCTTGCGGCGGCGGCGCTGGTCGCGTCGATCCTCTGTTCCTGGCTGTCCTACAGATACGTCGAGACACCCTTCCGCAGGA